>WHUE01000001.1:99706-134919 GCA_009377375.1 Alphaproteobacteria bacterium
AGGTATGGGTGGCGGGAACGATCAGTTCGCCTATTTCCTGCCGCAGGGCCAGGGCGACCGAGGCGAGCGCCGCACCATGCAGGCACTCGCCCCAGAAATCGCCGTCATGCCGCTTTCCCCACTCCGCGCGCCGCTTGTCCGCGAGCACCCGCAGATTCGTCTCGCAGGTAATCAGCTTCTTGCCCATCCGCCCGGCCACCGACGCGATCTTGGCGCGCGTTTCGTTCCACAGGACATCGTTGTCCAGACCGATATCGAAACCGCGGACGAGCAGGAGATGGGTAACACGGTCCTCATGCTTGAGCAGCGAATACCAGGAATCGACGCCGCCGGTGAAGCAGCAGGCGATGCCCGCGGCCCTCTGCCCCCGCCCCTGCGCGTCTTCGAGATTCGATGCCGTCACCCTGACCGGGGACAGATAGTCGTACCAGCAGGACAGGACCTCCTGCGCTTTGACCAGGTTGACGCTGAGACGCCGTGAAATCGGCTCCTCGACGATCAGCGGCTGTGCCTCGAACATCGCGGGCAGCAGCAGGCCGACGGCAAGCGCGTCTCCGAACCCGTCCAACGGGTGAGCGCAGCCATCGTAGCGGAACCAGATATCGAGCGGGGCGTTGGCGCCGTCCGGCAAAACACACGCAGCCGCCGTTGCGCCGCGTTCGCGGTATGTTGCCCTGGTGTCAAAAATACGCATGCCGCGATACTGTGCGGTAGTTGCCCTGGTAACGAGACCTCGTCTTGAACAGGGAACATATCGGTCAGGGGCCGTTCCGCCCGTGACCGTTCTGTGGCGTCAGGCGCTCACGGTCGAATCCGCGCGCCCCGCCACGTCGCCGCGAAGCAGGGCGGGCAGACGGCCCAGGCTGCGTACAACCCGGCGCCCGCGGGGAAACAGCAGGCATACGAGAAACGCGGTCACTGCGGAGGCCGCCGCCAGGATAGCCACTTCGGCACCCACCGGCAGCCCGTCCAGCGGAATCCAGCGACGTATCGACCACACGACCCCGGCCACCGCCGCGCCCCCCGCCGTCGGCGCCGCCAGAATGATATAGAAATCCTGCGTCCGCACCGGGCCGCGCCGGCCGGCGAGCCAGAACAGCACCGGCCCGCGCACCAGCAGGCCGCTGACCGCAAAGGCGGCCGCGACGCCGACGGGGCCGAACGGCAGTCCGCACAGGACCGCAGCGATCGCCATCGCCGCCCCGAGAAGGCCCGCGCGCAGCATCTCGGGCGTGCGGTCCTGGCTCATGTAAAGCCAGCTCAGCGCGTATGAGGCGGGCATATAGATCGTCGCCAGCCCCATCCATGCCAGGATCGGCGCCGCCTCGGACCAGCGCTCGCCGAGAACCAGCGCAACGACCGGGCCAGACCCCGCCACAAAAAGCCCCCCCAGAGGCGCGATCAGCATGGCCAGCCGCTCGACGGCCGCGAGATAGGAGTTCCGATAGCGCGCCGGCTCGTCGACCATCCGGCTGAGCGCGGCGAGCGCCACGTTGCCGAGCGGGATGTTCAGGTTCCGGATGGGCAGAAGAAGAAGTTTCTGCGACCGCTCGAACAGGCCGAGCGGGGCCGCGCCCCAGTACCAGCCGATCAGGACCTTGTCGAGATTGCCGGCCATGTAGCTGACGACCATCGATGCCGTGGCATTGCCGCCGAAATGGACGAAGCTCCTCACCTCCGCGAATGGACCGGGACGGCCGGGCCGCCAGTTGCAGGCGATCCAGGCCCCCATTGCCGTGGCGATCGCCCAGGATATCCGCTGGACGACAAGCGCCCAGATTCCGAGCCCGGCGAATGCCGCGATCACTGCCGCAGCGAGCCCGGCGACCTCGGCGGCCACCTGGATGACCGCGAGCAGGGAAAAGCGCATCTGGCGACGCAGCAGGGCCAGGTGCTGGGCGGCCATGCCGGTAAACAGGAATGCGACGGCAACCACCGGCGTAATCGTCAGCAGGACGGGCTCGCCGAAGAACCAGGCGAGCAGCGGCGCCAGCGCCGCCATGATTCCGGCGGCCGCCACGCCAAGCCCGCTATTGAGCCAGAACAGCGTGTCGAGCTGCCCCAGCGAGACGTCGCGGCGCTGAACCGTGGCGGTCGAGAGGCCGAGATCCTTGAACAGCTCAAGCGCCGCCAGAAACGCCGCGACCATGGCGAAACGGCCGAAATCGTCCGGGGCAAGCAGCCGCGCCAGGATTACGATGGCGCCCGCCTGCGCGACGACCTTTATGCCCTGCACGACGAGCGTCACCATGCCACCTCTCACCGAGCGCCCCACCAGGTCCGGCTGGAGGTGCTCGACATTGAGATGGCGCGCCGCCGAAGCGTGGCGTATTTCGTTGCGTTCTTCCCGCGTCACGGCACTTGCGGCGTCAGAGCTGCGCGGGCTCGCCCCAGATTCATTGTTACTCCGGCCCGCTGCTTGAATATCCGCGGCGAGCATACGCGGCGAACCGGCAGGGACCCGTGGCAAAGCTGTGATCTCTGCCGCGGAACAGGGTCCTGCCGCCCCCGATCCGGCGCCTTTGCCGACGCTCGGGCGGCTGGCGGGTCCCTATCCGGCGGTTTTCACTTCCGGTCCTCGATGCCGGTCAACGTGTTCCTGTAGCCCCGCGTGATCCTGACGCCGTCCATGTCGAAAAGATGCGCCTCTGCGGTGCCTTCGGTCATCGGTTTGTGATCGGTGCGCGTGTTCTTGACGGAACGGTCCAGAGCCTCGACCTGCAATATCTCGAGCGGCTCGTCGCCCGCCGTCTCGAACCAGTAGGGATAGCTGCGCGGGATGAAGACGCCCTCGTGTGGTCCCAGTTCCGCGATCAGCTCGTCGTCCAGCGTGCCGTAGAACCGCGCGCGGCCCTTCAGGACGAACCAGAATCCGTCCATCCCGGCGTGGCTGTGCAACGCGTTGTCGCCGCCTTCCTTCACCAGCTGGATGTTCGACATCATGATGTCGCTCTGCACCAGCCGTATCAGCGCCTTGCCGTCGAAGCTGTCCATGTCGGGGCGCGTGTACTTGAGCACCTTGGCTTCCGGCGTCCTCTTGCGCGGCTTCGCGGAGTCTCTCCTCGTGGCCATGACTTACCTCTCTGTCAGGATTATAGGTCGCCCGTCGACCGGGATTCAGGATGGGTTCGACGACGGATCGTAACCCCGGTCGGCGCCGCGCTCAATCGCGCGCATGTACGGTTCAGCTGTCGCCTTTCAGCCCTGCGGGGCCGGTGTATTTGAGTATGTCGAGACCGTTGAACCGGTCGATCAGGTAGATCAGCCCGTCATCGGCGACGAACACGTCGTTGGACTGCACCGAGGGCTCGCCGGCCGCGGGGGTGGGAATGAAATAGCCTACCTCCTCCGGCCGCCGCGGGTTCCGGATGTCGGTGATGCGAAGCCCGCCGCGGAACCAGGCGGTGTAGACGAGACTGTCACGCATGCGCTCGTGGCACTGATGGGCGCCGAAGCGCGACTTGCCCGGCGCATCTGTGACCTGATACGGCGTTTCCTGCTCCGACATCGAGAATGTGGAAAGCGGCCTTGGCGCCGTCTCGTCGGTCACGTCGAAAACCCAGCCGAAGGCCGGCACCTGGGTGGGTCTCCAGCGGCCCGGCTGCTCGTCGACCACCACGGCGATGTCCATCCCGTCGATCCTGTACGGCATGCGCACGAAGGTATGGGTACTACTGATGAACGGTGGATGGTAGTTGTAGTGGCTGACCATCCTGGGCTTCGTGATGTCGCTGATGTCGAGGATCACCATGCCCCCGCCGTGATACGAGGTGTAGAGCCGGTCGCCGAAGCGCATCGGATGATGGCACTCGACCCGCAGCTCGCCCCAGTCCGGCTCCTCGCTCCCGTCGATCCACTGACCCGGCATCCACCAGCGCCCCACCTCCTTCGGATTTTTCGGGTCGGACGTGTCGACGATCACCACGATGTTGCGCATGTACCCCTCGATGCCGGTCGAGAGATAAGCGTAGCGGCCGTCGAAGTCGAAACGATGCACCCCGTTGCCGCCGGTCGGGAAGAAGCTGAGTTCCTTCGGGTTGGCCGGATCGGCAATGTTGTACAAGCGCAGCCCCCCGTCCTCGAAACTTTCGCTGGCGGCGTTACGCAGCGTGGCGATGTCTTCCGGGCGATAGTTCATTTCCGCCGCCGTCTCAGCATCGCTGGGAGCGCGCCCCAGACGTTCCCTCAGCATCGCCTCGACTTCGGGCAGCTTCTTGCCGGCGGCGATCTGATGGCGGCGATAGCTTTCGTTGTTGATCGCCATGACGTCGCCTGCCACCCGCACCTTGTGCGAATGGGTGTGAGGCGGCATTTCCAGCCTCGACAGCACTTTCGGGTTGCTGCGGTCGGAGACGTCCAGGATGGACGTGCCGTTGGGCGGGTCCATGTGACCGATAAAGGCAAGGTCGCCCTGCACCGAAACCTGCCCGCCCCCCGCTATGTCGATATGACCGACACGCTCCACGTTACGGGCAACGACGCCCCCGGTGTGATCAAGCATTGCAAACTCCTTCCCTGTTTTCCGATGCCGATTTGTTGCGTGAAAATCCGTTCCTGCTATTCGGCGGCGGCGGCCTCCGCGCCCGCAGGCAGAACGACGCAGGATTCCGGGGTGAACCGCAGATAGACGCGCCGGCCCGCGGCAATGTCGTCAACCTCGCTGGTCCGGGCGCGTACGCATTCGGCGCCCACCCGCACCTGGCAGTCCACCATGTCGCCGAGAAAGACCGCCTTTTCCACTTCGCCTTCGATCATGTTGCCGTCCCCGGCCCCGTCCCCCCGGCTGGTGCTGGCGAACAGGCTTTCCGGCCGGACCGCGACCAGCGCCGCAGCGCCCGGCGCCATGCCGTCCGGCAGCATGCAGCGCAGCCGCCCCTGCGGCGTCCCGATCACGCCCATGCCGTGCTCCCTCCCGGGCGCGACCGTGCCATGGAAGAAATTCACCTGTCCGACGAACTGCGCGACAAAACTGGTCCGGGGCCGCAGGTAGATGTCCTTCGGCGTGCCCTCCTGCAGGATCCGTCCGCCGTGCATCACCGCGATGCGGTCCGACATGGCCAGCGCCTCGACCTGGTCGTGGGTTACGTAGATCGAGGTGATGCCCAGGCGCCTGGTCAGCTCCTTGATCTCGAAGCGCAGCTCCTCGCGCAGCTTGGCGTCGAGATTGCTGAGAGGCTCATCCAGCAGCAGCACGTCGGGGCGCGACACCAGCGCGCGGGCAAGCGCCACGCGCTGCTGCTGCCCGCCGCTGAGAAACGGCGCCGGGCGATGAGCCAGTTCCTCCATCTGCACCAGCGTCAGCGCCTCCATCACCCGCGCTTCCCGCTCGGACTTGCGGACGCGGTTGCGGGACTGTCGCAGCGGGAACTCCACGTTGCGATACACCGTCATGTGCGGCCAGATGGCATAGGACTGGAACACCATGCCGATGGGCCGCTCATTCGGCGCGATCCACACGTCGGGGCCGGCCACCTGCCGCTCGCCGATCCGGATTTCGCCGCCATCGGCACGCTCCAGCCCGGCAATGCAGCGGAGCGTCGTGCTCTTGCCGCAGCCGCTGGGGCCCAGCAGCGTGTAGAACTCTCCCCTGGCGACATGAAAGCCCAGCCCGTTGAGGGCGTTCACGTTGCCCTCCAGCGTGCCGAAGCTTTTCGTCAGGTCGCGGACCACGACTTCCATGCGTAACCTCCCCTGCTCTCAGCGCTGTTGTCCGCTGACCTGCAGGATGAACCTGCGCATCAGCAGCGTCAGCGGGATCAGCGCGGCGATCAGCAGCACGCCCAGCCCCGCGGCCAGCGAGGCCGTGCCGTTCTCCCAGAACTCCCACAGCAGGACGGCGAAGACCTCGTTGTTCTTGCTGGAGAGCATCAGCGGTATCGAGAACGCCCGCAGCGCGTGGACCGCCACCCAGACCCAGCCCGCGGCGAACGCCGGAAACAGCAGCGGCAGCGTGATGTGGAACAGCGTTTTCATCGTGCCCGCCCCACTGACATAGGCGGCCTGTTCCAGCTCCTTCTGGATTTGCATGATGGCGCTGTTCATCAGCCGCGTGCCGAACGATATGTAGGCGACCACCAGACCGAGGACGAGCACCGCCATCGAGCCGTACAGCCCGGTGTAGCGGAGCGGCGGGGTCAGGAACGCCATGATCAGCGCCAGCGCGATGACGATGCCGGGGATCGCGTGCGGCACGAACATCAGGCTGTCCAGCAGGCCGCGTCCGCGCACCGGCGCGCGTACGATCACCCAGGATGCCATGAAGGCGAGGATCATGGTCACGGTCGAGGCCACGATCATCAGCACCAGCGTGTTCCAGATCACTTCGAACACCCGGTCGGTCTCGAATATCTCGACGTAGTTGGCGAGCGTCATCGTTCCCATCGCCGCCAGGGACGGCGGACGGTATCCCGGCAGCAGCGATGTCCACAGCAGCACGCAGAACGGAGCCACGACCGCCAGCAGGAAATACACGACGAACATGCCGAGCGCCGCGTAGCGCCACTTGCCGATTGAAATCACCCGCGGCCGGAATCCCTTGCCGGTGACGGTGGAGAAGCGCTCCGAATTGCGCATCGCCCGTCGGTACCAGATCAGCAGGAACACCATCAGCAGCATGTAGCTGACGCCGAATACGGCGGCGAGGCCGTAGTCCAGCGGCGCCTGTATGCGGGTCGTGAAAAAGATCAGCGTACTGAGGACGAAGATATTGGCCGGCAATCCGATCGCCAGCGGCGCCTCGAAGGATTCCATGCTGGAGATGAAGGAATACATGGTCGCCGCCAGAATCGCGGGCGACAGTGCCGGCAGCGTGACGCGGAAGAAGGTCGCCACCGTGCCCGCCTTGGATACGCGGGCCGCTTCCTCCAGGCTTGGGTCCATCATGCGGAATGCGCCGACGACCATCAGAAACACGGTCGTCACGCCGCGCACGCCATCGAGGAAGATCAGCCCGCCGAGCGAATAGATGTTGATGGGCCCCTCCGTCATCTCGACGCCGAACCAGCCGAAGACATCGCGCAGCAGCACATTCATCGCCCCGGTATTCGGCGACAGCAAAAGCGCCCAGCCGAGCGCGAACAGCACCCCGGGGATCGCCATCGGAATCAGGATCAGCGTCCAGGCCAGATTGCGGCACGGCATGTCCGTGCGTTCGATCAGCCAGGCGAAGAGCACCGCGATCACCACGGTCAGCGCGGTCCCGACCGACGCGAGGCTCAGCGTGGTGACGAGCGCCTCGTAGAACAACGGCATGCCGAACGCGGTGGCATAGTTCTTCAGCGTCCAGCCGTCCGGGATCGCCGGATGGCCCTCGATGAAGCTGTTGATGATCAGCCGCACCACCGGAATCATGATCAGCGCGACCAGCAACCCCAGGATTACAACCAGCAGGGCGTTGTGACGCAGCACGTCCCAGGACGGTCGCCATCCTCGTGCCGGTGCCAGCGTTCGGAGTCCCATCGCGATACTTCCCTCGGGCATGAAAAGCCGCGGGGACAGCAGGCGCTACCGAAGTGCGCCGTCCGCCGCCGTCGCTACTTTCTTCCCTTGGTGAATCCCCAGGCCTCGACGATCTTCTTTGCCGCCGCTCCTTCCTTCGCGCCGGCAAAGTCCCAGCCGCCGAAAACGATCTTCGCCTTCGCCTTCTCGACCTCCTGGCTTGCGAAGCTGCCGTCGACGAACGGGTTGCTGCGCCCATAGATCGTGTAGGCCTTCTGGCCTTCGGAAGACGCGAGATAGCCGGCGAAGAGAATCGCGGCGTTGGGGTTCCTGGCACCCTTCATGATCGCGAACGCCTCGCCGATCTGCACCGGCAGTTCCGGCGGGATGACGAAGGTGATCGGCGCAGCCTTGTCGCGGCGCTTGACGTTCAGGAACGTGTGGTAGGGCAGACCGCAGCTGAACGGGTACTCGCCCGCGGCGATCTTCGCGCCGGTGCTGGTCTGGTCGGTTGTCCAGATCGGCCCGTTGTCCTTCAGCTTGCGATGGAAGGCAAGGCTCTTCGCTTCCCCCCAGCCCGGCCAGAGACCGGTGAAGGTGCGCGGGCGGGTGTAGACGGCCATCCTGCCCTTCCACTTCGGATCCAGGCAGTCCTCCCAGGTTTTCGGCGCTTCGGCGGCCGAAACCATGTTGTGGTTGTATATGAAGCCGTAACGGCTGATGCCCGCGGCGAGGAAGTAGCCCTGCGGGTCGATCAGCATCGGCCGGACCTTCGGGAACAGCTTGCCCCAAGCGACCTTCACGATGATTCCGGCCCTGATGTATTGCGGCCGCAACTCTCCCGAGACGTTGACCACGTCGTACTCGTTCAGCCCGGCCATGGCCTCGTTGAGTATGCGCTCGCGGCTGGCGATGCCGCTGGCGCGGGTCTGCTTGAACGCGATGCCGTATTTTTTCTTTACGCCCTTGGCGACTTCCTTCAGCACCTCGCCGCGCCAGGTATTGGCGACGTGGACCGTGCCCTCCTTACTGGCGAGCGCAATCACCTCCTCCAGGGTCTTGCCGATCTCGGCCGCCCCGGCCGCAGGAACGGAACCGACGACAAGCGCTCCGCTCAACAACGCGACTGCAACACCCGATACGATGCACTTCATGACGACCTCTCTGTTGTTCTGAGATTATCGTTACGCGCAACAGAACGAACATCGCGAGGAATCAGGCGAAATTATTGTCTCGTGCTCTTGTACAGGCCTCCCTTGCGCGCAGCCGGCGTTGTCCGGCTCATCAATATTTTATGAGTGCACGCTGCCGGTCTCCGCCGGCGCGCGAGCCCTGCAAGTTTACGGCTCTTTCCGAAACGATGTCCAGAACCGCCGCTCCCAGTTGCAGGATCGTCATACGGACCACGAACGGCGGAAATCCGCTGTTAACCATGATTCTTCGATTGGCAGCGACAATGCCGATGGCTATAACGATGCGGTCCGGATAATGGGCCGGCCACTGGCCGTATAAATCTGGGGCGTTCTGACAATCATTGGGGGGTGCCCATGAGCGGCACGGGTTTGGGGTGTCTTTCGCGTAGCAGACTGGTCCGGCGAATTGCCGGCGCGGCGCTGGCGATAGGTCTCTGCAGCGCCGGCGTACAGTCCGCGTCCGCGCTCACATTCGTTATCGATTTCAAGGAAGTCGCCCAGGGCACCACCGCCGACATGTTTGGCGCCGAGGCTACCAATTTCAACGTCACGTCATACGGCTTCGCCGCCGGCGATTATGCCCTGGTGACCAGCTCGATCATCGCGGCGCTGGAGCAGGATTTCCGCGGCATCGTGACCAGCGGCTTCAACGTGCTGAGCCCGATTCCCGACGGACAGGAGCTCGACATCGATTTCGTCATCGGCGATATCGGCGGCGGGGCCTCCAACGGCGACACCGATTTTTACTATGTCCAGGTGGGTTCGAGCGTCAGCGACAGTTTCCTGGGTCAGGCCTGTCTCGGCTGCGTTCGCGGCAACCCCTTTGGCGCGGTCGGCGCCGTCGTCGCCTCTATCTTCACGGACAACATCAACGCACTGGGCGGTGTCGGCGCCGCGCTTACATCGGGCGATCTTCTCGCCACCACCAACGCGATCACCGGCACCCTGTCGCATGAGATCGGCCACACCCTGGACCTGGAGCATTGCTATAAGGCCGGCTCCGTGACCGACAACGGCAACGCACCCTTGCTGGGCACCGGTGCGCTCGATATGCCGAACGCCGACCGGCTGCTCGACCGGGAATTCTCCTTCTCCTGCAATCTGAACTTCTCGGGGACGCAGACGCAGAACAGCGTGCAGACGCTTGTGACCAACCTCGGGCTGCGCGATGCGCCTGACAGCGTGACCGAGCTTCCCGAACCGGCGATGGGCGCCGTGTTCGGGCTCGGCCTGCTCGGCATGGCGGCTATGCGCCGCCGCGCCCGCAGGGCCGCGTAACGCCGTTTCCTGACGAAGACATGGGGGGCCCGGCCGACGCCGGGCCCGTTCTCGTTCCGCCTCCCCCTCCACGATTGCCGACCGTCTCGCCGCTGGGCTAACCTGTCGCTTTCGCACTCGCAAACGAGGGGGACACGTGACCGACCGCGCCCGAAAGCTGCTCGTGAAGGGCGGCCGCGTTTATGACCATGATGGCGACGTCCATATGCCGGCGTTCGCCGATATCCTGATCGCAGGCGACCGCATCGAAGCCGTCGGGCCGGACCTGACGCGACAGGCCGGGCCGGAGGCCGAAATTATCGACGCCGCCGGACGGCTCGTGGTGCCGGGCATGTTCAACGCCCATTACCATTCGCATGACACGCTGTGCCGTGGCCTGTTCGAGGAGCTGCCGCTGGAATTCTGGCTGCTTTATGCCCAGCCGATGGGCGCCGACCGTCCGAAGGAGGAGGTGCGGCTGCGCACCCTCGTCGGCGCGCTGGAAAGCCTGCGCTGCGGCATTACCTGCGTGCAGGACATGCTGGGGCTGGTTCCGCTGAACGCGGATTATCTCGACATCGTGCTGGCGGCCTATGAGGAGATCGGCATCCGGGTGGTGTTCTCGCCCATGGTGTTCGATATCCCCGCCGCCGCGATGACGCGGTTCTCCGAGGAATTCCCGCCGGAGATCCGCGCCCTGCTAGGCGACCGGGCGCTGGCGGCGCGGGAGCAGCTGGATTTCCTGAACGACGCGATGCGCCGGCATCCCGCGCGCGACACGCTGCACTGGGCGGTGGCCCCCTTCGCGCCGCAACGCTGCTCGCCCGAGCTCATGCGGGCCTGCGGCGACCTCGCGGAAAGCCACGACCTCGCGCTCTACACCCATGTCTACGAAACCCGGGCGCAGGTGCTGATCGCCCAGGACCAGTTCGCCGCACATGGCGGGTCGTTCATCCAGTACTTCAAGGATATCGGCGTGCTGGGGCCGCGGCTGAACATCGCCCACAGCGTCTGGATCGGCCGCGAGGAGATGGACATGATGGCCGAGGCGGATGCCGGTGTCGTCCTGAACCATGTCTGCAACCTGAAGCTCAAGAACGGCATCGCGCCGGTCTGCGATCTTCGCGAGGCCGGCGTGCGTGTCGCGCTCGGCTGCGACAACTGCTCCACCAGCGACATCCAGTCGATGTTCCAGTCGATGAAGCTCTACGCCCTGTTCTGCGCCGGCAGCGATCCCGAGCCTGGCCCGCCGCTGGCGGAAGCCGCGCTGCGCCACGCCACGCTGGGCAGCGCGCGCACGGCGCGGCTCGACGGCGTGATCGGGGCGCTGAAGCCCGGCTACAAGGCGGATATGTCGATCATCGACCTGACCGACAGCGCCTATTTGCCGTTCAACAGCGCGGCGCGCCAGCTCGTCTACACCGAGACCGGGCGCGGGATCGAAACGGTGATCGTCGACGGCCGCCCGGTGATCCGTGACCGAAAGGTCACGACCATCGACGAGGACGCGCTGCGCCGCGAAGTCGAAGCCATCATGCCGCGATTCCGCGCCGACTACGCCGAAATCCGCCGCTCGCGCGAGGCCGCCCTGCCCCATATGCTGGACGCCCATCGCCGGGTCTGGTCGCGGGACATCGGCTATTCCCGCTTCATCAACCGCACGCCATATCGGACGAAATAGTCTATATTCGCCCCAACGAGGGTGGCCTGCGCCACCCCTTTCGGGAGGCAGAAACCATGTCCGTTCGCAGCATTTCCAGCACCAGCCCCATCCGCCAGGCGGTCAGCGAGGCCGAGTGGCAGACCCGTGTCGAGCTCGCCGCCTGCCATCGCCTGATGCACCATGCCGGGGTGCGGGACCTGACCCACAACCACCTGACCGCGCGCGTGCCGGGCGAGGACCACCATTTCCTGATCAAGCCCGGCGACTTCATGTTCGACGAGGTCACCGCGTCTTCGCTGATCAAGTACGATTTCGACGGCAACCCTGCCGTCGAGGGACAGCCGAAGCTGCGCGGCGGCGGGCTGGTGATCCATGCCGGGCTGTTCGCAGCACGTCCGGACATCAACGCGTGCTTCCACACCCACACGGCGGCCAACATGGGCGTGGCGAGCCAGAAGGACGGGCTGCTGCCGATCAACCAGCACGCGATGCATTTCGTCGACGAAATCGCCTATCACGATTTCGGCGGATTCGAATTCGATATCGACATGCGCGCGCCTCTGATCCAGGACCTCGGCACGAAGAAGGTCGCGTTACTGCGCAACCACGGCGCGCTGGTCTGCGGCGAATCCATCGGCGAGGCTTTCGTCGGGCATCATTTCCTGGAAATGGCGTGTCAGGGCCAGATTGCGGCGCTGAGCGGCAACCGCGAAGTGACGCTGATCCCGCGCGAGATCCAGGAACGCGCCGCCGCCCAGCGCCACGGCAATACCGGCCACAGGACCGGCGGCAAGGACTGGGTCTCCGCGCTGCGCCAGGCCGAACGTCTGGCGCCCGATTTCATGAACTGAATGCGGCGGGATATGCGGCCTCCGGGGCCGCCGTGTCTCCCGCCGGCGTCTTTTCGCCCCTGGCGCGCGGCAGACGAAGGGTTACGCATGTTCCCTTGCCCGGCGTGCTGTCTATATGCATGCCGCCGCCGGACTGGTTGACGAAGCCGTAGACCATGCTGAGCCCGAGGCCGGTCCCCTGCCCCCGCACCTTGGTGGTGAAGAACGGATCTACCGCCTGTTCGAGCACCTGGCGCGGCATGCCGACCCCGGTGTCGCTCACCGCGATTTCGACAAGATCGGGCGCCGGCTCGGCGTGCAGCGGCTTTGCCGCCTCCGGACGTCGGGCGTTGGCAAGCCCGATCGTCAGGGTTCCGCCGTCGGGCATGGCATCCCGCGCGTTGATCGCCAGGTTCACCAGGGCCGATTCCAACTGTCCCTGATCGACGTGGCACGGCCACAGGTCCCGGGCGACCTTCACCCGCAGCGTGATGTCCCGGCCCATCGCGCTGACGAGCAGCCCTTCCAGACCCGCGACGAAGGCCGGCAGCTCGACCCGTTCCGGCGACAGCGGATGGCGTCTCGAAAACGCGAGCAGCCGTTGCGTGACCTCGCTCGCCCGGCGCGCCGCCCTGATCGCGCTTTCGGCCATTCCGACATCGTCTCCGCCAAGCCGGCGCTCGAGCATCTGCAGATTGCCGAGGATGATCGTCAGCAGGTTGTTGAAGTCATGGGCCAGCCCGCCGGTCATGTTGCCGACCGCCTCCATCTTCTGAATCTGCCTGAGCTGCGCTTCCGCCTGCCGCTGCTCGGTCACGTCCGTGACGATCGAACCGGTTCCCGTCGCCCGGCCTGCGGCATCGCGGATCGGGAATTTGGTCCCGACCAGTATGTGTTCGCTGCCGTCCGCGAAGTACTTGCGATGCTCATATATCTGCGTCTTGCCTGACGCTGTCGCGAGCTCGTCCGCCTTGTTGAGCCCGGCCGCGGTTTCTGCATCGAAGAAGTCGTTCGCGGAGCTGCCGATTGCCTTCTCCGGCGAAATGCCGAACCATTCCTCGATGCGACGATTCACCAGGTCGTAACGGCCGTTCAGGTCCTTGATCACCACCATGGACGGCGAGTTGTGAAGGAAGCTGCGGAGCCTGCTCTCGCTGATTCTCAGCGCGGATTCCCGCTCCCGCAGCGCCCGGACCTGACGTAAATGAAGATACAGCAGCAAGCCGACCAGCGCCGCCAGCAGGATCGCCATCGCCGGCGGCAGCGCGTAGGGAACGTCCGACAGAAGGCCAGGCGCCGCCGGCCCGATGAACCGGACCCTGACATCCCAGGGCCGGTCGACGATCAGCGCCGTCCCGCTCGCCGTTGTCACTGCCTCCCGGTCATATTCGCCGATCTTTACGATAGGTGTTTCGCGGTCGCTGATCATGAGCGCGAACGGCGTCGATTTCTGGTTCCGCCAGAGAGAAGGAAACACCTCGTCGATACGAAACACGACATTTATGTATCCGCCCCGCGTCCCCCGCTCGGCCACGGGGAGGTAAAGCGCAAATCCGCTTCCGCCCTGAGCGAGATTCACCGGCTGGGTGGCAGCCGGCGTCCCGGTTTCCCTTGCCTTGGCGAAAGCCCTGCCGGCGAGGGGATGCCGGTCGACGTTCAACCCGATGGCGGCCTGGTTCGAATGAACCGGCGTCACCCAGCGGACGACGCCGGCGTCGTCGATCCAGTTCACCGCCCGGATTGCGGAAAGCCGGGCATGCATTGTCTCCGCAAATCGGCGGAACGCAGGCTCCGTCATCGCCGCGTTCTCGGTCCAGGCATCTCTCAGAAAAAGCGCCATCTGAAGCCGGGAAGCGAAATATTCCTCGATGCGGATGGCGTATTGTTCCGCCACGGCTTCCGTCTGCCGTTGCAGCGCGGCCTTGTGTTGTCCAATCAGCAGCGACCAGGCACCCGCCCCGGCGAAGGACAGCCCCACGAACACCAGGGCCGGCAGGCAAAACGCGACGAAACGGCGGCGTAAAAAGCCGGCGAGCGCAGAGACTTCCGAAAGATCGTCTCGTTCCGACTGCGCACTGAGAGACACCGGGGTCCGCTCCGACTGTTTCGGTTTATAAAACGTTACTGACCGGCCCTCTAACAAATCGCTAAATTTCCGGCGAAAGCCACTCGGGGCGAAGGCAGGCCGGGCCTACTGTTCCATCGTGGAAGCCGCGAAGCATTCCTCCAGAGCGACGAGACGCGGCGTCAGCCCCTGCTCATGGGAATACTGCGCGCAGGTTTCCAGCCCGGTCCGGTTGGCGCGGATGCCGTACTTCACCACCGGCACCTTCAACCCCTCGAAAGAGTCCGGCGAAATCAGACCGGCGTCCAGATGGTACTGCACATGCTCCATCCGCTGCGTCTCGACAATGGCATGCGCCTTCTCGAACGCCTTGTAGATGTTCAGCGCGATCCAGGGATGCTCCTCCGCGATGCTTCGCCGGATTACCATGCCGTGGTTGACCGGATAGATGCCGGTCTTGCGGTAATAGCGGATGCCCTCGGCAGTGGGGTCTGGGAACAGCGTCCGGATGTCCGGATGGCGCCACAGATCGGCGGTGCTCCGGTCGACCAGGTTCGGGTTGACGATGTAGTGCAGCGTGGCGTCCAGCCGGCCGTCCAGCATCATTTCCCCGATATTGGTTTCGGCGGGGATTTGCTTGATGGTGACGCCCTCGGCTGGCTTCAGGCCGGTGGCGCCGGCGTGGCTGTGATCGGGCACGCGCTCCATCCAGAATTCCATCTCGGTCTGCTTCACGCCGAACTCGTGCTCCAGAATGCCGCGGCTCCACAGCACGGAGGTCTGCTGGAACTCCGGTACGCCGACCCGCTTGCCCTTCAGGTCCTCCGGCTTCTCGATCCCCGAATCGCGGCGCACCAGTATGCCGGTATGGAAGAACCGGCGCGTGGTGAAGATCGGCAGCCCGACCCAGCGGTCGTCGCCCTGCGCGGTAATCATCAGCAGCGACGAGTACGACATCTCGGAGATGTCGAAATCGGCGAAGCGGAGCTGCCGCCAGAACATCTCCGACGGATGCACGACCGACGGCACCAGCTCGATCCCGTCCGGCTGCACCGAACCGTCATGGATCGGCCAGCTGCGCGGATTGGAGGACGCGGCGAGGCTAAGACGCAGCTTCATTCTGATCTCCCTGTTACGTTTATTGGCGCCGCCGCTCAGCCGGCCTTCCCGAGGACCCAGGCGCCGGCCTCGTCGCGATCCAGCCCGTCGGTCTGCCGGATCTCGTCCAGCGCAAGCACCACGTCCCGCCCGTCGCGCGAACCCACAGCCGCCATCAGCGCCTCGAAGGTCTTGGGGCCGTCCTCCAGCGCCGCGCGCACGCTGTCGAACCGAGCCCCCTCGTAGGTAGGCGGAGTCGGAATCCGGAACTCCATGGCGTCCCGCTTGCCGAACGGAATCGTCAGGTCGAAGCCGGCCTTCGATCCGGTGCGCGCCCCGTCCAGCGACGGGTCCAGCGGGATGGCGCGGAATCCCTCCTCCACCACCAGGTCGCGGGAGGCCTGGAACCGCGTGGCGAGCGCCCACTCGACCTGGGAATCGTCGAAGATGTCGATATCGTCGTCGACGACGAAAACGTTCTTGAGGTTCGCCAGGCACGAGAACGCGGCGGCGATGGCGTTGCGCGGCTCGCCCGGCACACGGGTTCGCATCGCGATCCGGATATTGAAGTTGCCCCCCGACGCCCCGGTCGCATGGACCGCGACCGGCTCGCGGATCGCGTTCTCCAGCGCTCGCCAGACGATGGCCTCGCAGCGCACCGCGTTGAGCATCGCGGTGTCGGTCATCGCCACGTCCCTGCCGCCGATGGTCGCCACCTGGAACAGCGCGTCGCGCCGCTTCGTGATGGCGGTCAGGTGGAAGACGGGGTTACGCTTCATCACCCCGTAATAGCCGAGGAACTCGCCGAACGGGCCTTCGGCCTCGACATGGCCGCGCTCGTCCAGGTAGCCCTCGATGACGTATTCCGCGTCGGCCGGCACACAGATGTCGTTGGTGACGCATTTGACCACCGCCAGCGAGGCGCCCCGCATACGGGCGACAAGTTCCGTCTCGTCGATCGGCATGCGCATGGCGGCGGCCACATGATCGGTCGGATAGCAGCCGAGGATGAAGCTGATCGGCAGCCTCTCGCCCGCCGCGGATGCGGCCTCGTAGATCGCGCGGAGGTCGGAGGGGGTCGTCGCGTCTATGCCCGCCTCCTTGCGGCCGCGCAGCATGAGCCGGCGGCAGCCGACATTGGTGCGCCCGCGGGCCTCGTCGCGGGTGAAATCCACGGTGGCGGACAGGTACGGCGCGCCGTCCAGCGCGTGCAGGAACGGCGCCGGCAGCCGGGTCAGGTCGGCGTCGTCGCCGGTCCAGATTTCCTCATGGACCGGCGCCTCGGCCGACGGCACCTCGAAAACCTTCTGCGGCGTGGAGACGCGACGGATGAATTCCTTCAGCAGATCGGCTTCCGGCACGCCGAAGGCCCTGGCGATGCGCGACCGGCTGCCGGTGACGTTGCCGACGATCTCCGCCTTTTCCGGGCCGGCGCAGGTGAACAGAACCGCCTTCGGATTACCGTCGAATCCGGGCGCGAGCTCACCGAGCGCGTGCGGCGCGTCGATTACCTCCAACTCGTCCTCGCCGAGAGATTCGATAAAGCTGCGCAGGCGAAAGGTCTCTGTGTTCGCCCGCGCGCCCTGCGTCACTCCGCCTTGTCCTTCCGGCATCGCGTCGCCTTCTCCCTCAATCATGCGGTGGGCGGATCATACAGGCGACCGCCCGCCGCTGTCGATTGCGCCGGGGCTACTTCGCGATCACCGCGTCGGCGTCGATCTCGATCATCCCGCCTTCGCGGATGGTGCCGCTGATCTCCAGCAGCGTGCTGGCGGGCCGGCTGCCGGCCTCGAAATACTCGTTCCTTGCCTCGTGGACCTGCCGCAGCGCTTCCGGCGAGATATCGGTGCAGAAGACCCGCACCCGGACGATGTCCGCCATGGTGCCGCCCTGGTGCTCCATCACCGCCTTCAGCCGTTCGAGCACTTGCCGCGTCTGCTCCTTCATCGTCCTGCCGACCAGATTGCCCTCGTCGTCGATGGGCGTCGCGCCGGACAGGTAGAGGAAAACGCAGTCGGGCGTCTCCACCCGGACCGCATCCGAGAAGGCAGCGGCGACGCCCTTCTCGGCCAGCGCGCCGATGGCCTTCGATTCATTCACGCGGATATTGATGGACTGCTTGCTCATCGGCATCGGTCTGTTCTCCCTGTGTTGCGGCTCAATCCTCGAACCCCGCCATCCTGCGGACATCCTCGGGGCCGCGGCCCGCTTCCCGCAGCGCCCGCAGCGTCACGGCGGCGTCCCGCTTGGCGTAGCGCCGTCCCTCCGCATCCGTCAGCAGGCCGTGATGATGATAGTCCGGCGTCGCGAATCCGAGCAGGGTCTGCAGCAGGACGTGAATGTCCGTCGCCGGCACCAGATCCTCGCCGCGCGCGACCAGCGTCACCCCCTGCAGATGGTCATCGACCGTGACCGCCAGGTGATAGCTCGTCGGCGTGTCCTTGCGCGCCAGAACCACGTCCCCGTGCGCAGCGGGGTCCGCCGCGATCTCGCCCCGCGCGCGGTCGCGCCAGCGCAGCGCCCCGGTATTCGCGATCGCCGCCGCCACGTCGAGCCGCAGCGCGTGGGCCTCGCCCTCCTCCAGCCGCGCGGCGCGTTCGTCGTCGGAGAGCGCCCGGCAGGTGCCGGGATAGACCGGCCCCTCCGGCCCGTGCGGCGCGGCCGGCGAGCGCGCGATCTCCGCCGCAATCTCCGCCCTTGTGCAGAAGCACGGGTAGACAAGGCCCATATGGGACAGCAGCGCGAGACCGGCGACGTAATCCGACATATGCTCCGACTGGCGGCGCACCGGCTCCTCCCAGTCCAGCCCCAGCCAGGCGAGGTCCTCGAGGATCGCCTGCTCGAACTCCGGCCGGCAGCGGCCCTGATCGATGTCCTCGATGCGCAGGATGAAGCGGCCGCCGCTCTCCTGCGCCGTGCGATGCGCGAACAGCGCCGAATGGGCGTGGCCCAGATGCAGAAGCCCGGTCGGACTCGGCGCGAAGCGGGTAACCATCGCGTCCGTCATTCGCCGACCGGCGCCGGAAAGACATGCCGGCCGTCATCGCCCAGCGGCAGCGGACCGGCGCGCAGCACGGCGGCGACGGGAAGCTCTCCGTAGAGATGGGGGAACAGCGCCCCGCCGCGCGAAGCCTCCCATTTCAGGGCGGCGCCCAGCGCGTCGGCGTCGACCGTGAGCAGCACGAGGCCGGACTGCCCCGCGCGATGCTTCGCCGCGCTCTCGACCACCTGGTCCGCGCCGGAAAAATGGATGAAGCCGTCGGCCCGATCCTGCGACGAGCCGCGATAGACGCCTGCGGCCTTGGCGGCCTGCCATTCGTCCTCGCGGCAGATATGGAAAATGCGTTTGCCGGTCATGGTCGGGGAAAATATGCTCTGCGCACCGTTCAGGGAACAGCGCTTCACGGCAAGGATACCGATTTCGATGCAAAACGCACCCGCGGCCACTGCCGGCGATCTCGCCGCCACCGCCCGCGCCATGGTTCCGACGCTGCGCGCACGCGCCGAGGAGACCGAGAAGCTGCGCCGGATTCCCGACGAGACCGACCGCGAATTCCGCGCCGCCGGGTTCTACAGGATTTTCCAGCCGGCGCGATTCGGCGGGTACGAGCTCGATTACGGGGTGCAGACCCGGCTGGCCGACGAGATCGGCCGCGGCTGCGCCTCCAGCGCCTGGGTGATGTCGATCACCGCCATCCATTCGATGATGCTCGGCATGTTCCCCGCCGAGGCGCAGGACGCGCTGTGGGGCGACAACCCCGATGCCACCGTCGCCACGTCGTTCCTGCCGCGCAAGGTCGAGATCGAACCCGGCAAGGGCGGCTTTCGCGTCAAGGGACGCTGGGGATTCTCCAGCGGCGTGGATCATACCCAGGCCGTGCTCCTCATGCTGACGGTCCCCGACGGCCAATCCCGCAGGGCCGGCTTCGCCTTCCTGCCGAAAAGCGAATACGAAGTCGAGGACACCTGGTACGCCGCGGGGCTGGCCGGCACCGGCAGCAACGACGTGGTGGTGGCCGACGCCTTCGTGCCCGAGGCGCATTTCCTGCCGGCGATGGAGACACGCGGCGGGCCGACCCCCGGCAGCGCGGTCAATTCCGGACACCTGTTCCGCCTGCCGCTTTTCGCCGTGTTCCCTTATAACCTCGTCGGCCCTGCGCTGGGCGCGGCGCAGGGCGCGATGGAGGCAGTGATCGCCGAGATGACCCAGCGCAGCTCCGTCGCCCACCAGAAGCTGGCGGAGCAGCAGAGCGTGCAGATGCGCATCGCCGAGGCCAGCGCCGAGGTGGACGCCGCCCGCGCGCTGATCATGCGACACCTGGAACAAATCAACGAAATGGGCCGCGCCGGTCAGTCGCCCGACATGGCGCTACGCACGCTCTACCGCCGCGATCTCGGCTTCGCCGCGAAGCTCTGCGTCTCCGCGCTGGAACGCGTGTTCCCGCTGATCGGCGGCCAGGGACTTGTGCCCGGCCATCCGATCCAGCGGGCCTGGCGCGACGTTCACGCCGTGGCCCAGCATCTCGGGCTGACCTGGGACATCCAGGCCTCGCTGTTTGGCGCCGTCGCCCTCGGCCAGCCCTCTCCCGATCCCCGACTATAGGAAGACCCGAACAGCATGCCCCCCAGGACCAATCCGCTTCGCCTCAACCCGCTGCAGCTCCGCACCCTCGCCATCCTGCAGCAGCTCGCCCGCTATCCCGAGACTTCGACGAAGAACGAGGAAACCGGCGAGGTGATGATCACCAACCTGCCCAATCCGCACGGCAACCACTTCCACTGCGGCGACGCTGTCGTCGCGTCCAAGGATGCAACGGGGCTGCGCAACGAGGCGGTCTACACAGCCCTGGAACGCAAAGGCCTCGCGCGCTCTTTCTATCCTCTTGGCATCGCTCTGACACTGGACGGGGTTGTTTATGACACTGGCGTTTCCGACAGGATACTGCACCGCGCGGACCACTAGGCTGCACTTCTCGCCAAAGTAGCGATCTGTAACCCGCATTTTGCGGCGTTCGCTGTCGGTTTTTTTTACAACTCCTGAATGCGTGATTACCCGGGTCCCCAAAAAAGGCTCAAAAGGTCGGCTAATTTATCTGGCATAAATATTGCATGTGTCCTTTCAACTTCACCAAGGTTGGAGGCTATCGTGCAGACTCGGTACTTCGCGTCACTTGCAACCGCAGCGTTTGTCGCTGTCTCCGTCATCTCCACAGCCGGGGCCACGACCGTCACCGTGGACTTCGAGGGGGTCAACGTCACCACGGCCAGCGGGCCTGTCGGAGGTCCCCTCCTCGACAATTATCTCGCCGGGTTCGGCATCTCGCTTGCCAATGTCGTCGGCAACGGCGTGTTCGTGAATTCGGATGTGAACGATCCGGACGCGCCGTTGACCGACCAGACCTCGCTGGCGTCCTCGGGCACCAATTTTCTTGAGGAATACGGCGGACAGTTCGTCTCCTACGACCTGACCTTCGCCCAGGTGCTGGATTCGTTCAGCTTCACGCGGACGGCCTATTACGGCGCCACGGGCAGCGGGCTCGTCTATCCGGCATGGAGCGCTGAAGCGTTCGACTCCCTCAACAATTCCCTTGGCGTCCTGGCGAATGTCGGCATCAGCGGCACATTTAACGATATCAGTAATCCTGTACCCGCCCAGACCTTTTCGATCAGCGCGGCCGGCCAGATCGCCTCCGTGCGCATTGCCGGCAACCATGGCGGATTCGCCGGGCGCAACACGGCGGCCATCGACGATCTGGTGCTGACCTACACGGAGGCTCCTTCCGTGCCGGAACCGGCTACGCTAGCCCTGTTTGGCCTGAGTGTCGCGGGGATGATGCGCCTGCGCGCGCGGCGCACCGCCTAGGGCCGCCTTCTTTCCCTTCCGCCCACTTTCCCGCTGTCGTAAGGTTTTACCCTGACCGCGACATAAATTCGGGAGAGTGGGCAATGAGGATTCCAACCAGACTCGTGCTCGGCGCCGCGGCGCTGGCCGTCGTCGGCATGTCGGGCGCCGCCTCGGCGCAGGACATCAGGATCGGCGAGATCAACAGCTATAAGCGGCTGCCCGCCTTTCTGGATCCCTACCGCAACGGCTGGGAGATGGCGCTGGACGAGATCAACGCCGAGGGCGGCGTCTCGATGGACGGCAAGAAGCGCAAGCTGGTCGTGATCACGCGCGACGACGCGGGCAAGCCAGGCAACGCGGTGAAGATCGCAGAGGAGCTGGTGAGCCGCGAGAACGTGGCGCTGCTGGCCGGCGGCTTCCTGTCCAATATCGGCCTCGCGCTCGCGGACTTTGCCAAGCAGAAGAAGGTGCTCTACCTCGCCGGGGAGCCGCTGTCGGACGCGCTGGTCTGGGAAAGCGGCAACCGCTACACCTTCCGTCTGCGGCCCAGCACCTATATGCAGGCCGCGATGCTGGCCGAGGAAGCGGCCAAGGCGGGCAAGACGAAATGGGCGGCGGTCGCGCCCAACTACGCCTATGGCAAGGACGGCGTCGGCGCCTACAAGAAGGCGTTCGCCGCCACCGGGGCCAAGGTGGAGTGGATCGAGGAGCAATGGCCGCCGGTGTTCAAGATCGACGCCGGGCCGGTCGTCCGTGCGCTGGAACAGGCGAAGCCCGAAGCGATCTACAACGTGCTGTTCGGGCCGGACCTGCTGAAATTCGCCCGCGAGGGCAAGCTGCGTGGCCTGTTCGAGGGACGCATGGTCGTCGGGCTCCTGACCGGCGAGCCGGAATATCTGGACCCGCTGAAGGACGAGGCGCCGGAGGGCTGGATCGTGACGGGCTATCCCTGGTACGCCATCGACACCCCGGCTCATAACAAGTTCCGGGCGGCCTATGAGAAACGGTTCAAGACCTACCCCCGCACCGGCTCCATCGTCGGCTACAACCTGATGCTGTCGCTCGCCGCCGTGCTGGAAAAGGCCGGCAGCACCGACACGGAGAAGCTGGTCGACGCCATGAAGGGGCTAAAGATCGAGGACAGCCCGTCCGGCCCGTTCGAGTACCGCGCCATCGACCACCAGTCGACCATGGGCGCCTGGGTCGGGCGCACCGCGGTCAGGGACGGCAAGCCGGTGATGGTGGACTGGTCCTATCGCGACGGCGCAAAGTACCTGCCGCCCGACGAGGAAGTCCGCAAGATGCGGCCTGCCGACTGAGCGGTTGAGACGGAGGGCGGCGCGGGTCTGCGCCGCCCTCCCCGCTTCCGCGGCATCTCCCTTGGGCTTCTATTTCACGCAGTTCCTGACCGGCCTCGCCAGCGCCTCCTCGCTGTTTCTGGTGGCGGCCGGGCTGTCCATCATCTTCGGCGTCACCCGCATCGTGAACCTGGCGCACGGCTCGTTCTACATGCTCGGCGCCTATATCGCCTATTCCATCGTCACCAGCATCGATGTCGGCCCGGTCGGATTCTGGCTCGCCGTGCTGGCCGCTGCCGTCGCGGTCGGGCTGATCGGCGTGGCGGTGGAGATGCTGCTGCTGCGCCGCATCTACCACGCGCCCGAGATGTTCCAGCTACTCGCCACGTTCGGGGTCGTCCTGGTGGTGCAGGACGCGGCGCTCGCGATCTGGGGCCCCGCCGACAAGCTGGGACCGCGCGCGCCCGGCCTCGACGGCGCGGTGCGCATCTTCGGCGAGTTGGTGCCGCAATACGACCTCGCCATGATCGTGCTCGGTCCGCTGGTGCTTGGCGCGATCTGGCTGCTGTTCCACAAGACGCGCTGGGGCACGCTGGTGCGCGCCGCGACGCAGGACCGCCAGATGCTGGGCGCGCTAGGCGCGAACCAGAAAGTGCTGTTCACCAGCGTGTTCTTCGCCGGAGCGGCCCTCGCCGGGCTCGGCGGCGCGGCGCAGGTGCCACGCGAGGCGGTCAGCCTGTTCACCGATCTCAACATCATCGCCGAGGCCTTCGTCATCGTGGTCGTCGGCGGGATGGGCTCGATCCTCGGCGCCTTCCTCGCCGCCGTGCTGATCTCTGAACTCAATGCCTTCGGCATCCTGATCTTTCCGCAGATCACGCTGGTGCTCATGTTCCTCGTGATGGCGGTCATCCTCGTCGTCCGTCCCTGGGGGCTGCTGGGGCGGCCGGAGTTCATCGCGCGCGGGCCGGGCGAGATGCCGGAAGCGCCCTACCGCCCCGCCGACGGCCGGCTCAAGCTGCTCGGCCTCGCGGCGCTCCTGCTGCTGGTCGCGGTGCCCCTTGCAGGGGACGACTTCCTGATGGTGCTGATGGTCGACGTGCTGCTGCTGGCGCTGTTCGCGACCAGCCTGCATTTCATCATGGGCCCCGGCGGCATGGTCAGTTTCGGACATGCCGCCTATTTCGGACTCGGCGCCTATGGTGCGGCGATGCTGACGAAGCTCCTCGACACCCCGATGGAGCTTGCCGTCGCCGGGGGCATCGCCGCGGCGGCGGCCGGCGCGGTCGTGTTCGGCTGGTTCTGCGTCAGGCTCTCCGGGGTCTATTTCGCCATGCTGACGCTGGCCTTCGCCCAGATCGGCTGGTCGGTGGTGTTCCAGTGGGGCGACGTCACCGGCGGCGACGACGGCATCCTCAACGTCTGGCCGGCGGCCTGGGCGTCGTCGCGGATCGTGTTCTACTACCTGACGCTGGCGCTCTGCACCGGCGCGATCCTGTTCATGCGCCACCTGCTTTATGCGCCGTTCGGCTACGGGCTCCGCGCCGGGCGCGATTCGCCGTTGCGGGCGGAGGCCATCGGCATCGACGTGCGCATGCGCCAGTGGCACGGCTTCATTCTGGCCGGCGCGATGTCCGGGCTGGCGGGCTCGCTCTACGCCTTCTCCAAGGGCAGCGTGTTTCCCGACATCATGGCCATTCCGCAATCCATCGACGGGCTGATGATGGTGCTGCTGGGCGGGGTAAAGACACTGAGCGGCCCCTATGTGGGCGCGGCGGCCTTCCATCTGCTGGAGGACCAGATCTCGCGGCTGGAGTTCTGGCGCGCCATCCTCGGCGTCACCATCCTGTTCCTGGTTATCGTCTTCCCGCAGGGGCTGGTCGGATTCCTGCGCCAGCGCCTCTCCCGCGACGAGGCCGCGCCGTGACCGCCGCGCTGTCCGTGCGCGGGCTGTCGAAGGCGTTCGGCGGCGTCCAGGCGGTCGAGAACGTGAGCTTCGAGGTCGAGGCCGGGCAGCTTCTCGCCCTGATCGGCCCCAACGGCGCCGGCAAGACCACCTGTTTCAACATGCTCAACGGCCAGCTCGCCCCCGATTCGGGCAGCGTGACGCTAGAGGGGCGCGAGCTGGTGGGGCTCAGTCCGCGCCGCGTCTGGCGGCTGGGGGTGGGGCGCACCTTCCAGATCACGGCGACGTTCTCCTCGATGACCGTGCTGGAGAACGTGCAGATGGCGCTGATCTCGCATCGCCGGCGCATCGCCGCGATGCGGCCGCGCACCGCGTCGCTCTATCGCGACGAGGCTATGGCGCTGCTGGAGCGCGTCGGCATGGCGGCGCAGGCGGAGCGTGCCTGCTCCATCCTCGCCTATGGCGACCTGAAGCGGGTGGAACTGGCCGTGGCGCTGGGCAACGAGCCGAAACTGCTGCTTATGGACGAGCCGACCGCCGGTATGGCCCCCGGCGAACGCGTCGAGCTCATGGCGCTCACTGCCGGGATCGTACGCGACAGGGGCACCAGCGTCCTGTTCACCGAGCACGACATGGACGTGGTTTTCGGCCATGCCGACCGGATAATCGTGCTCAACCGCGGTCGCCTGATCGCCGAAGGCTCGCCGGATACGGTGCGCGCCGATCCGCATGTGCGGGAAATCTATCTCGGCGCCGGCACGACCTTCGCCTTGTGACGGGAGAGCCGATGGCCGAAACCGGGACGGACCCCCCCCTGCTCAGCGTCGAAGGGCTGCATTCCTATTACGGCCGGGCGCATATCCTGTCCGGCGTCTCGCTGTCCGTGGCGCGCGGCGAGGTGGTCGTGCTGCTGGGGCGCAACGGCGCCGGCAAGACGACGACGCTGAAATGCATCATGGGGCTGGTCCGCCCGGCGGAGGGGCGCATCCGCTTTCAGGACGAGGACATCGCCGGCGCCGCGCCCTACGCCGTCTGCCGCGCCGGCTTGGCCTACGTGCCCGAGGACCGGCGGATATTCACCGAGCTGACGGTCATGGAAAACCTGGAGGTGGGCCGGCAGAAGCCCCGGGCCGGCGCGCCCGAATGGACGCCGGACCGGCTGTTCGCGCTGTTTCCCAACCTGGCCGAGATGCGCAACCGCCTCGGCGGACGGATGAGCGGCGGCGAGCAGCAGATGCTGACCATCGCGCGCTCGCTGATGGGCAACCCCTCGGCGATCCTCCTCGACGAGCCGTCGGAAGGCCTCGCGCCCGTCATCGTCGAGCAGATGGCCCAAACCGTCCGCGAACTGAAGGCCGAGGGGCTGACCGTGATCCTGTCGGAACAGAATTTGCACTTCGCAAACCACGTGAGTGATCGTGCCTATATCATTGAAAAAGGACAGATCCGGTATGAAGGCACGATGGCCGCACTGGCTGCCGACGAGGACGTCCGCGCCGCCTATCTGACGGTCTGAGGGTACGACGCCGCATCCCTTTCAGCCCGCCGCCCGATGACCTATCCTCGCGCCGGACGGCAATCGCAGGAGATCGCAGATGAGCGGCAACGGAGCAGCGCCACGGGCCACCGGAATCGTCGGCGGGGTTTGCATGGCCCATGCACCGCAGTTCTTCACTCTGCCGGATACCGAGGACAGGAAGACCGTCGCGCGGGTGAAGCGCCTCGCCCGCGCCAACGGCAAGCGGCTGAAGGCACTGAAGCCGGACATCTACGTCACCATCTCCAACGATCACGCCAATCAGTTCGCGCTGCACTGCGTCCCGCCCTTCGCCGTCCACCGCGGCGGCGTCGGGCGCGGTACATTCGCCGGCCGGAAGTTCGAGTTCCCCATCGCATCCGACGCGTCGACCGCGCTGATCCGCTATCTCTACGAGGAGAATTTCGACGTCTCCTTCACCTCCACCGCCGAGGTGGAATATTCGCTCGGCATCCCGCTCGATTTCCTCGGCATCGACGGGCCGATCCTGCCGCTCTTCGTCAACGCCTACGTGCCCCCCCAGCCGCGCATGGAGCGCTGCTATCAGCTCGGCATGGCGATCGACCGCGGGCTAAAGGCGATGGGTCTGCGCGCTGTGGTCATCGCCAGCGGCGGGCTGTCGCATTTCCCCGGCACCGACCGCTATGCGCATCCCGACCTTGAATTCGACAAGCGGCTGATGGGCGAGATCGGCGCCGGAAACCTGCGCTGGCTGTTGTCGCTCGACGAGAAGACGCTGGACGACACCGGCAATATCGAGCTGCGCTGCTGGGGCGTCGCCGCCGGGATGCTGGGTGAGCGCAAGCCCGACATGGCCTCGCTGGACCCGTCATGGCACCACGACTACGCCACCGTCGCCTGGTGGTCGCAGCAGAAAGCGGCGGCGTTCGCGCCGCACTACCCGCCGATCGCGCCGGACCGGCTGGAGTTGACCGTGGCACTGCACCGCCTCGCCAACGACGCGGAGGAACGAGTCCGCTTCCTGGCCGACCGCAAGACCTATGCGCAGGCGCTGGAGATGACGGAAAAGGAACGCAAGGCGCTGGTCGCGCTGAACGACAAGCAGATGGTCGCGCTCGGCGTCCACCCCTTCCTGCCCTTCATGGCCCGGCTCCAGATCGAGCGGGAACAGAAGAAGAAAGCCTGATCCCCTCTGAGCGGAGCGCCGATGCGCGTCAGATCGGCACCGCCATCGCCTCGAACGCCGAATCGCAGTTGATCAGGTCGACCCGCTTGCTGCGGATACGGAAGCCGTTGCCCGCGCGGACCAGCGCGTGGGTCTGCCGGCCGGCGAAGAGACGCTGCCGGCCCAGCCGGTATTCCGTCATCATCATGTTGGAGGCGACCGTATATTCGCCGCTGGCCTCGTCCGCCGCCTCCACGGTGACGTTGCTGACGAGGTGCACGGTACGCGACGGCGGGGTCTGGATATGGATCCGCGGATGCTCCAGCCGATCGATGCGGGTCTGCATCAACTCGCGGTCGTCGTAGAACAGCGAGGCCGAATCCTCCGGACTCTCCTGGCCGGGTGCCGCCGGCACCCAGTAATAGCCGTCCTCGGTGAACAGGTCGCGCCAGTCGCGAAAGCGGCGCCCGTCAAGCAGGCGGGCCTCAAGGATCAGGAACAGCTCGAAGGGCTCCCGGTCGACATCCGGCACAGATACAGTGTCCACCGGCTCAGCCCGTCCGGCCCATGTATTCCGCCCAGGCCTGGTACTGCGCGCGCACCGCCATCTCGTGCGTCGCCAGCTCGCCGACCGCGTTGTATTTCGTATCCGGCCGCTCCTCGCCGAGCCCCCGCGATATGTCGACCCAGTCCGACTGCTGGCTCTGCAGCCCTTCCTGGGCGCGGCGGAATGCCTCGAGGTCGTCGGTCTGCACGAAGGACGCCGCCGAGTGGGTGACGTTGAGCAGCCGGATGTTGCGGCTGTTGAACTCGTCCGGCGCGCCCAGCAGGCGCACCGGATAGATCGTCACCTCCGTCAGGTCCACGGCGAGGGGCTTGATGACGCGGACATGCATGTTCAGCCCCATGATCGATATGTTCGGATAGATCATCGAGTTGTGATACTGCGGCGTCAGGATCTCGTCGGCCCGCGCCGCGCCCACCTTGTCCGCCAGCGTCTTCCTGTAGGCGTCGAAGGACGGGCTGCTGCGCTTGCCGTCGTCCAGCGCGGTGTTGCTGGTCCAGCCGTGACCGGGACCGGTGACGTAGCTGCGCCGGCCCTTCCACGCATCCGAGGTCTTCTTTTGCGCGACCACCTTTGCCCCCGTCCGGTCGCCTTCGCGGCGAGAGAACTGCTCGCCCTTCCTGTTGACGGTGGAGGCGTGCGAGAACGGCACGTGATAGGAATCCAGCACGTTCTCGACCTGGAGCTTCCAGTTGCCGCGATAGACGTAGCGGTGCATGCCTGCATCCAGCGCGATCGCGCCGTCCGGCGCGCGGTCCACCAGGTCGTCGAGCGAGGTGGCCATATGGCCGAGAAAGGCCTTCAGGTCCGGCCCGTCCGCGGCGAGGCTGGCGAAGACGAAACCGCGATAGGAGGCCGCGCGCGCCACCGGGACCATGCCGAGCGCCGGGTCGGAGAGATCGAACCCGTCGCCGTAGCCGTCCGGCAGCGGCACGGAGAGCAGGCGTCCGTCGGTGTCGTAGCGCCAGCCGTGATAGCAGCAGGTGAAGGCGTCGGCATGGCCGGATTCCTCGGCCACCACCATCGCGCCGCGATGGCCGCAGCGGTTGTAGAGCACGCGCACGCTGCCGTCGGAATGGCGCACCATCACGACCGGCTGGCGGCCGATGCGGGTGGAGAAGAAATCGCCCGGCGATTTCACCTGGCTTTCATGACCGACATAGATCCACGCGCGGCCCCAGATGCGCGCCATCTCCAGCTCGAACAGGGCGGGATCGGTGTAGACGCTGCGATGCACCCGTTCGGGCGTCACCAGCGCGCGCAGCTGCGACGGGGCCGTGCCGTCCATGTCTCGCATCCCTTCGCGGTCGGGCGTTTGCGCCGCCACGGCATTGTGCGGATTTCGCTTCCCCGCGCAAGCGGGGGCGGACATTCAGCCCCCGGCGTCGCGCGCCAGCGCATCGCGCAGCGCGTCATGCGGGTTTTCCAGGACGGGCGCGCCGTGGTCGAGGCAGAGGACGGAGAAATCGAGGTCGAGCAGGCGGCGTACGCTTTCCCGCGTCGCCGCCGGATCGTCGTGCCAGGCCGCCGGGATCAGCGCGAGCGCGCCGTCGTCGTCGCGCATCAGCAGATCGGGGCAGAACAGCACTCCCGGCGCCTCCGCCCGCAGGAAGGCGTAATGCGCTGCCTCCGGCCCCGGCACACGCACGGCCCGGAGGCCGGCGGGAAGCATGTCGCCCTCGCCGTAGCGGATATCCGGTTCCTCCTCCGTCGGCGGGGCGTCCCTGGGCGCGTACACCTTCGCGTCGAAGGCCTTTCTGTAGCGCCAGGCGGAACGCTGGTGGCAGGACGCGGTCAGGCAGATGGCGGTCACGGGGGCCAGCCCGGACGCCGTCGATCGCTCCAGCGGCAGCGGGTCGATCAGCACCGTGCCGTCTTTCGTCGCGACGGCGTGGGCGTCGCTCTCGGAGCCGATGCGGTCGTCGAGCAGGGCCCAGCGCCATACGCCGGGGACGATTTCCTCCACCGTGGTGGCCATACCGCCGGGTTCCGTCATCGGCCGCTCCTTCCGCCTGGCGAGTCCCATTCCAGACATGGGCGCGGCGGCGCGGCGCTGCAATCGTCGACCGGCCCGATTACAAGGCGCCGCGGAACGCGCTACAACAGGACCGATGAACGGGACGGACGAAGACGGGTTCGACGGCCTGCGCGAGGCCGCGCGGTCATGGTGCGCGGAGGACGGGGCCGCCCTGTCCCCGGCGGGCGCGGCGTGCCGGGCCGTGGTGATCGCCGCATCCGACCTGCCGGTGGAGGCAGGCGCGCTGACCGGCGCCGCACCGGGAGCGCTGTACCAGCTGCGCCTGCCGGGCGCGCTGGTGCCGCCTTCGGCCGAGACGGACGCCGAGGCGGCGGACGCGGCCGTGGCCGCGGGGCTGGAGTTCGGCCTGCGGCTGGCCGGGGCGCGGCACGTGCTGGTGCTGACCCATGCGCGGTGCGGGCTGATCGGCGCGCTTCTGGAGGAGAGCGGCGAGCGGGCGATGGCGATGGCGCGCTCCGGCTCGCTGCGCGGCTGGGCGGCGCTGGCCGCGCCGGCGATCGGGCGCACAGCCGGCAGCGAGGCGCCGGAAGCGGACCGGCGGCGCTTCGCGGCGATGGAAATCGTCCGGCTCTCGATCGAGAACCTGCTCAGCTATCCGTTCCTGCTCGACGCCGTGCTGGCGCGCGAGGTCGCGCTGCACGGCTGGTGCCTGGATGCGGAGAACGGCGCGCTGTGGACGCTCGACCCGGCCGCGGACGTGTTCGTCCGGGCCTGACCTCTACCCCGTGACGCTGAACTGCAGCGGCTTGGCCGACAGCACGTGCGGCACGGCGCGGACCTTGGCCATCAGCTCGTCGCTGAGCGGCTGGTCCAGCTCCAGCAGCGCCACCGCCGCGCCACCCGGCTCGGTGCGGCCGAGGACGAAGTTGGCGATGTTGATGTTCGCATCGCCCATCAGGCTGCCGAACGAGCCGATGATGCCGGGCATGTCCTCGTTCTCGGTATAGAGCATGCGCGGGCTGACCGACGCTTCCATCGGCACGCCGTTGATGTCGATGATGCGCGGCTTGGTGCGGCCGAACAGCGTGCCGGCCATGCAGAAGGTCCGATTCTCGGTGGTCACGGTGAGACGCAGCAGGGTCTGGTATTCCGAGTCGCGCTCGCGCTTGACCTCGGACACCTCCACCCCGCGCTCGCGCGCCACCACCGGCGCGTTGACCATGTTCACCGAATCCATCATCGGCGTCAGCACGCCCTTGAGCGCGCAGGCGGTCACCGGACGCGTGTTGATCAGCGCGGCGTCGCCCTCGTACTCGATGGTGATGGATTTCAGCGCCGCGTCCGTCACCTGTCCCACGAAGCTGCCCATCAGCTCGGCCAGCGCCATATAGGGCTTCAGCCGGGGCGCGTCCTCGGCGCTGACGGAGGGCATGTTGATGGCGTTCACCACCGCGCCGGTGTTCAGGTAGTCGGAAATCTGCTCCGCCACCTGCAGCGCGACGTTCTCCTGCGCCTCCTCGGTCGCGGCGCCGAGATGCGGCGTCGCCACCACGTTCTTCATGCCGAACAGCGAGTAGTCCGTCGGCGGCTCCGTCGCGTAGACGTCGACGGCGAAGCCGCCCACCCGCCCCGATTCGAGCGCCGCCTTCAGGTCTTCCTCGACGATCAGCTCGCCGCGGGCGCAGTTGATGATGAACACGCCCTCCTTCGCCTTCGCCAGGCTATCCCTGTTCAGGATGGCGCGGGTCGAATCGGTCAGCGGGGTGTGCAGGGTGATGACGTTGGCGCGGGAGAGCAGCTCGTCCAGCTCCACCTTGTCGACGCCCAGCTCCTGCGCCCGCTCGGGCGACAGGTAGGGGTCGAAGGCGACGACGCGCATCCGGAGCCCGATGGCCCGTTCGGCCACGCGCGAGCCGATATTGCCGCAGCCGATGATGCCCAGCGTCTTGCCGGTCAGCTCCATCCCCATGAAGCTGTTCTTCTCCCACTTGCCCGACTGGGTGGACCGGTCGGCGGCGGGAATCTCGCGCGCCAGGGCGAACATCATCGCGATGGCGTGCTCGGCCGTGGTGATGGCGTTGCCGTAGGGCGTGTTCATCACCACCACGCCGTGGGCGCTGGCCGATTCAATGTCGATGTTGTCGACGCCGATGCCGGCGCGCCCGACCACCTTCAGCTTCTTCGCGGCGTCCAGCACGGCGGGCGTGACCTTGGTGGCGGAGCGCACGGCGAGGCCGTCGTACTCGCCGATGCAGGCGATCAGTTCGTCCGGCTTCATGCCGGTCCTGACGTCGGCCTCGATGCCCCGCTGCTTGAATATCTCGACGGCGCGGGGGCTGAGGCTGTCGGATATGAGGACTTTCGGCATTTTTGCTCTCCGTGCTCTATGCGGCCTTCTGAAGCTCGCGCTTCACCGCGGCGAAGGCCCAGTCGAGCCACGGGAACAACGCTTCCAGGTCGCCGGTCTCCACCGTCGAGCCGGCCCAGATGCGCAGGCCGGGAGGTGCGTCGCGGTAACCGTTGATGTCGTAGGCCACATGCTCGGCCTCGAGCAGCGCCTCGATGCGCCTGGGCACCGACGCCTGCGCGGCCTCGTCCAGACCGGCGAACCAGGGATCGACGATCTTGAGGCAGACCGAGGTGCAGGACCGGATGGCCGGGTCTTCGGCCAGGAAACCGATCCACGGGGTCCGTTCGACCCATTTCGCGATGGCGGCGAGATTGCCTCCGGCGCGCGCGGCCAGCCCCGCCGCGCCGCCGACGGTGTCGGCCCATTTGAGGCCGTCCAGCGCATCCTCGACGCAGAGCATCGACGGGGTGTTGATGGTGTTGCCCTTGAAGATGCCTTCCGAGAACTTGCCGCCGCTTTTCATGCGGAACAGCTTCGGCATCGGCCAGGGCGGATTGTATTCGTTGATGCGCGCGACAGCCCGCGGGCTGAGGATGAGGATGCCGTGCTGCGCCTCGCCGCCCATCACCTTCTGCCAGGAGTAGGTGACGACGTCGAGCCGGCTCCACGGCAGCGTCATGGCGAAGGCGGCCGAGGTGGCGTCGCAGATGGCGAGCCCTTCGCGATCCTCGTCGATCCAGTCGCCGTTCGGCACCCGCACGCCCGAGGTCGTGCCGTTCCAGGTGAACACCACGTCACGCGACCAGTCCACCTGGCCGAGATCGGGCAGTTCGCCGTAGCCGGCCTCCAGGGTGCGCACGTCGTCGAGCCGGAGCTGCTTGACCACGTCGGTCACCCAGCCGGCGCCGAAGCTCTCCCAGGCCAGCACGTCGACGCCGCGCGGTCCGAGCAGCGACCACAGCGCCATCTCAACGGCGCCGGTGTCGGAGGCCGGCACGATGCCGATGCGGTAGTCGTCAGGAATGCCGAGCAGCGCGCGCGACCGGTCGATGACCTCGTCGATGCGCGCCTTGCCGGACTTGGAGCGGTGAGACCGGCCGAGCTCGGCCGCGGCGAGAACCGCGGGGGTCCAGCCGGGACGCTTGGCGCAGGGACCGGACGAGAAACAGGGATTCGTGGGGCGCCGCGCGGGATGCGCGGCTTCGGATGTGTCGTTCATGGATGCTCTCCCTTCCAGAAGAGCCGCGACCCGTTGGGGGGTCATGGCCCGCCGCTTGTGTATGAGCTTGGCGGTGCGAAGTCAACCGGAGTCCGGGGCTGCGTCGATTCCGCACAGCGCCGGCGGGCCGGAAAGACGGCGTCGCTACGGATCGCGGTAAAGCCGCACGGACACCGCGTGGGCCTCGTCGAACGCGGCCTCCAGCGCGGCGTTGAGGCCGCGGCAGCCGTCCACCACCTGCTTCGCCCAGTCGACGTAGTCGGCAAGGCGGTCGGCGTCCCAGCCGGGGGGCGCGCCGTCGTTGATGTCGCGCAGGTTCGACGTCTTGTCGGCGATCTTGAGCAGGCGGGCGCGGGTGGACATGTGGGGTGCGGCCTCGATCTGGTGGCGCTTGCGCTCGCCCTGGGTCCGCCCCTTGTCGTCGCTCACCTCCTCGACCAGCTCCAGAACGGGCGCGCCGAACCGGGTTTCGATCAGCCGCGCGAGTACGAGGTACTCGGCCTCGGTCTCGGGCGCGTCCTCCAGCACGTCGTGCAGCAGCGCGCCGGCGAGGAGCACCGGATCGTCGCCCCCCGTCGCCTGGGCGAGCAGATGCGTCACCTCGAGCACATGGTTGATATAGGGCTCCCCCGCCGGCGCCTTGCGGGTCTGGCCGGCGTGCAGCCGCGCCGCCATCTCGGCGGCCTCGATGAGCTGGACATTGGTAAGCGGCATGCGCGTTCCCCTTGGCGGCGGGCGAGCCTCGGTTAGAATGCCAGCACACGCCGCAGCGGAAAAGGGGAGACCGGCTTGGCCATCACCGTCTACGAGCTTCTCGGCGCCGACGACCGGCGGTTCAGCCCGTATTGCTGGCGCACCCGCATGGCGCTGGCGCATAAGGGGCTGGACGCGGCCTACGTCCCCTGCCGGTTCACGGAGAAGGACAGGTTCGCGTTCGCCGACTACGACCGCATGCCGCTGATGACCGACGGCGAAAGCACCGTGGGCGATTCCTGGGCCATCGCCTGCTACCTGGAAGAGGCGTATCCGGACCGGCCGTCGCTGTTCGGCGGCGCGATCGGAAAGGCCGAAGCGCGGTTCTTCAACGAGTGGATCGCGACGCTGAGCGGGCCGGTGATGAGGATGATCGTCAAGGACATCTTCGACCGCCTCGATGCCGCCGACCAGCCGTATTTCCGCGCAACGCGCGAGAAGCGCTTCGGCGCCACGCTGGAGGAGATGGGCGCGCGCAGCCACGAGGCCCGCCCCGCCTTCGAGGCGGCCGCGGCGCCGCTGCGCGCGGTGCTGGCCCACCAGCCCTTTTTCTGCGGCGAGGCGCCGGCCTATGCCGATTACATCGTCTTCGGCACGTTCCAGATCGCGCGCAGCATGTCCCCGCTCAAGCTGGTCGAGCCGGGCGACGCGCTCTACGACTGGCGGCGCCGCCTGCTGGACCTTCACGGCGCGCTCGGCCGCAGCACCAACGCCTATCGGGAATGACCGCGACGAAGCCCTCCAACTTGTCCTAGGACCGCCGTTCCGGCCGCGATATGTTTGCGCATGACCGTGGACGCGCAACATATCCTGGTGGTCGACGACGACACGCGGCTGCGCGAACTGCTGCGGCGCTACCTGACGGATAACGGCTTCACCGTCTCGGTGGCGCGCGACGCGGCGGAAGCGCGCCGGCTGCTGGCCGGGCTCGCCTTCGACCTGATGGTGGTGGACGTGATGATGCCTGGCGAGAACGGATTCGCCTTCACCGCCTCGCTGCGCGAGACCTCCACGGTGCCGATCCTCCTGCTGACCGCGCGCGGCGAGACGGAGGACCGGATCGAGGGGCTGGAAGCCGGCGCCGACGACTACC
>WHUE01000001.1:134929-156123 GCA_009377375.1 Alphaproteobacteria bacterium
AGCCGTTCGAGCCGCGCGAGCTGCTGCTCCGCATATCGACCATCCTGCGCCGCGTGAGCATGCCGGTGGAGGCGGAGTCGGAGACGAAGACCGGCGCGGTGCGGCTCGGGCTCTGCGTGTTCGACATCGAGCGCGGCGAGCTGACACGCGACGGCGAGCCGGTTCGGCTGACCTCGCAGGAGGAATCCCTGCTGCGCGCGCTGGCGCAGAACGCCGGCGGGACGCTGAGCCGCGAGACGCTGATACGCGAAAGCCGCGTGGGCTCCAACGAGCGCGCCGTGGACGTGCAGGTGACGCGGCTGCGGCGCAAGATCGAGACCAACCCGCGCATGCCCCGCTACCTGCAGACGGTGCGCGGCGAAGGCTACGTGCTGCGGCCCGACTGAGCCCTGCGATGCTGCACCCCCTGAAGGCGCTCAAGCGTTTCCTGCCGCATTCGCTGCTCGGCCGTTCGCTGCTGATCATCGTCACGCCGCTGATCCTGCTGCAGATCGTGTCCGCCTGGATCTTCTACGACCGTCACTGGGACACGATCACGCGGCGGCTGACCAGCGCGGTGGCGGGCGAGATCGCCAGCGTGATCGACGCGCGGCGCAATTTTCCCGGCCCCGAGAACCAGCGCTGGCTGTTCTATTCCGCCGGTGCGAATCTGGGCCTGCGCATCGCGTTCCGGGGCGACGACATCCTGCCCAACCAGCTCGCGGAAGGACGCGACGGCACGCTGGAAGAGCAGCTCGCCAACGCGCTGCGCGAGCGGGTGCGCCGGCCGTTCCATCTCGACACGTTGTCGGCGGCGCGCGAGGTGCGCATCCAGGTCCAGCTTCCCGACGGGGTGCTGGACGTCGTGGTGGACCGCGAGCGGCTGTTCAGCTCCACCACCTATATCTTCGTCATGTGGATGGTCGGCACCTCGATGGTGCTGTTCGCGGTGGCGATGATCTTCATGCGCAACCAGATCCGGCCGATCCGCCGGCTCGCCGCCGCGGTGGACAGCTTCGGCAAGGGGCGCGACGCGCCGGACTTCAAGCCCGAGGGCGCGACCGAGATCCGCCAGGCGGCCAACGCCTTCACCCGCATGCGCGAACGCATCCAGAACGCGATCACCCAGCGCACCGAGATGCTGGCCGGCGTCAGCCACGACCTGCGCACCCCGCTGACGCGGATGAAGCTCCAGCTCGCCCTTCTGGGCGATCGGCCGGAAACGGAGGAGCTCAAATACGACGTCGTCGAGATGGAGAAGATGGTCGAGGAATACCTCGCCTTCGCCCGCGGCGAGAGCGCGGAGAAGATGGTGGAAAGCGACATCGCCGCGCTGCTGGCCGAGGTCGTCAACGGGGCGCGGTACGAGGACGCGGTCATCACGCTCGACGCCAGCGGCGCACTGACCGTGCCGCTGCGGCCCAACGCCTTCAAGCGATGCATCGTCAACCTGGTCGGCAACGCCGCAGCCTACGCCAACCGCATCGCCATCGACGCGACGCGCAACGGCGAGGTCGTGTCGATCGTCGTCGACGACGACGGGCCCGGCATTCCGGAGGACCAGCGCGAGGCGGTGTTCAAGCCGTTCTTCCGGCTCGATTCCTCGCGCAACCGCGAAACCGGCGGCACCGGGCTCGGGCTCGCCATCGCCCGCGACGTGGTGCGCGCCCACGGCGGCGATCTGACCATAGAGGATTCGCCTATGGGCGGGGTGCGCGCACGGCTGCGCCTTCCCGCCTGACGCCGCCGGGCGGCGGAATCAGAACAGCTTGCCGCCGTCGGGCACCAGCGGATCGACGCCGACAAGGCAGACCGCGCCGGCGGCATCGGGAAAGCCCAGCACCAGAACCTCGGACATAAACTTGCCGATCTGGCGCGGCGGAAAGTTCACCACCGCCGCGACCTGGCGGCCGACCAGGACTTCCGGGGTGTAATGCACCGTGAGCTGGGCCGAAGACCTGCGGCGCCCGATCGCGCTTCCGAAATCGATCAGCAGCTTGATCGCCGGCTTGTGCGCTTCCGGAAAAGGCTCGGCCTCGACCACCGTGCCGACGCGGATGTCGACCCGTTCGAAATCCTCGAAGGCGATGGTCATTCTTCGGCGGGTTCCGCGGCCGCGCGCCGGCGGCGCGAACCGGGCAGGAACGGCACGAGGCGTTCCGCCTGGCGCAGCCGGGCATCGAGAAACGCCATCGTCCTGCCCAGCTCCTCGCTGTCGTCGCGCAGCCAGACGCACAGCGTCGCGGCGTAAATCCCCGCCAGTCCCCGCACCCGGAGCCGTCCGCCCAGCCCCGCCGAGCCTATGCCCGCCGCCTCCAGCGTCCACGCCATCGAATTCAGGAATCCCGGCAGCAGCGTCAGCGCCGAGACCGGATCCCTGCCGAGATCGCGCAGGACGGAACGCACCCCCGCCTTCCACGGGGTCAACGCGTCCAGCCGGCGCATCAGCGCGTCGATCAGCCGGTCGCGCGGGGGCTCGCCCGCGGCATCCTTGTCGATGCCCGCGAGCACCTCGTCGTCGGCGCGCGCCATCACCGCCGCGACGATCGCCGCCCGGGAGCCATAGGCGTGATGGAGCTGTGCGAGGGAGACGCGGGCCCCGTCCGCGATGTCGTTCAGCGAAACCTCCCGCCAGGGCCGTTCTCCCGCGAGCTTCATCGCCGCGGCCACCACCTTGTCCGGTATCGAAGTCGGCCGTTTTGCCATGACAGCCTCTCTTGCTTTCCCCGTTCCGCCTGAATGTAGGGCCCCGCGGCGGCGAAACCAAGACGGAAGCCGCGCGGGCACGGCCGGCGGCAAATCCATTGAATGCCCGCCCGCGCTGTGCGATTCTCGATTCGACAGGAGAACGAGGCCCGATCCGGCATGACCGACGGCGTGAATTTCCGGCTGCGAAGCGCGGCCCGGCTCAGCCGCGAGGAGGAGCGGGAGCTGATCGCGCGGCTCCAGCGCGGCGACGCGTCCGCCGGCGCGCTGCTGATCGCCAGCCATCTCCGCTTCGTCACCCACATCGCCAAGCGGTACCGCAGTTACGGCCAGCCTCTGTCCGACCTCGTGCAGGAGGGCACGGTCGGGCTGATGGAGGCGCTGAAGCGGTTCAACCCGGAACGCGACGTGCGGCTTTCCACCTACGCCATGTGGTGGATACGCGCGTCGATTCAGGATTATGTCGTGCGCTCGCGCTCGCTGGTGAGGATCGGCACCACAGCGGCACAGAAGGCGCTGTTCTTCAACCTGCGCCGCGTCGCCGGCGCGTTGGCCGAAGGCGAGCCGGTGGCGGAGGACTTCGCCCGCACCCTTGCCGCGCGGTTCAACACGTCCGTCGCCGACGTGATCGCGCTGGCGCGCCGCATCGCGCGGCCGGACCAGTCGCTCGAGGCGCCGGTCGGCGACGGGGCGGAGGGCGTGCGGCTGATCGACCGGGTGGAGGACGACCGCCCGTCGCCGGAGGATCTGGTGCTGGCGCAAAGCGAGTTCCGGCTGTGGCGCGAACGGCTGGTGCGCGCCCTGGCGGCGCTGCCGCCGCGCGAACTGATGATCATCAAGCGCCGCTTTCTGGCGGAGAGGGCACCCAGCCGGGCCGCGCTGGCCCGGGAGCTGGGGCTGTCGAAGGAACGGGTCCGCCAGATCGAGATGCGGGCGCTGGCCCGTCTCCGCGCGGTGATCGAGGCCGCCGTCGGCTCCGCCGAGAAACGCGCCTCCGCCGCCGGCTGAACGCCCCTGTCCCGTTATCCCGCGAGTGCCTTCGACCGCGCCGTCGCGGCCGCCACGGCGCGGGTCATCAGTGGCTGAAGGCCGTCCGCGGCCATCAGCACCTCCAGCGCCGCCGCCGTGGTGCCGCCGGGGCTGGTGACGTTCCGGCGCAGCGTCGCCGCGTCCTCGGCCGCCTGTCGCGCCAGCTCGCCGCTGCCGGAAACGGTCGCGCGGGCCAGCCGCGCGGCCAGTCCCGCATCCAGCCCCGCCGCCTCGCCCGCGCGGGCGAGGCACTCGATCAGCAGGAACGCGTAGGCCGGCCCGCTGCCTGAGACGGCGGTGACCGCGTCCATCAGCGCCTCGTCCTCCACCCAGTCGACCTCGCCCACGGCTTCGAGCAAGGCGTGGCAGCGATCGCGCTGCGCCGCGCCCGTACGGCCGTTTGCGCAGCAGACGGTGATGCCGCGTCCGACCGCGGCCGGGGTGTTGGGCATGGCGCGGACGATGGCGGCCTGCCCGCCCAGGTGCCGGGCAAACGACGCGATGGTGCGCCCGGCGGCGATGGACAGGAACACGGTGTCGCCGCCAGCATAGGCGGCATAGGCCGGGGCGACCTCGTCCATCCCCTGCGGCTTGACGGCGAAGACGACGACGGCGGGATCGAAGGCGTCGCCGACCGCGCCGGCATCGGCGACGGCGCGCACCCCGTATCTGCCCGCGACCGCACCGGTCTCGTGCGGCTCCACCACCGTCACGTCGGACGCGGCGACGCCGCGCTCCAGCCAGCCGGCCAGCAGCGCGGCGCCCATCCTGCCGCACCCGACCAGCAGTATCCTGTCAGCCATGCCCACTCCCCGCCCTTGCACGCGAAACCCGCCGGGCGCATCGCCCGGCGGCCCGGTCACGATAGACGGGGAGAGGAAAAAGCGAAAGCGCCGCGCCTGCGCGGCGCGGCCTCAGCTCAGGCCTGGCCGACGGTCTCCAGCATCGAGGCCTGGACCGCCTCGACCGGCGACTTGCCGCCCCAGACGACGAACTGGAAGGCGGGGTAGAAGCGCTCGCATTCGGTGAGCGCGATCTCCACCATGTCCTCGACCTGCTCGACGCTGGCCCCGCCGACGCCGCGCAGCAGCACCGCCTGGCGGAACACCGGCAGGCCTTCGTCCGCCCACAGGTCGAAATGGCCGATGGCCAGCTTCTCGTTGATGCGCGCCAGCAGGTCGGTGATGTCCCTGCGCTTGTAGCTCGGCACCCGCATCTCGAACGCGCAGGCGAAGTGCAGCGCGCAGATATCGTCGATCCAGGAGAAATAGATCCGGTAGTCGCACCACTGGCCGTTGATCTCTACCGCGATTTCGTCATCGCCGCGGCGCTCGAATATCCAGTCATGGGCGCTGGCAACCTGCTCTACCAGGTCGACGGGGTTGGCGGTCGCGGCTTCGTGCTCGGTCGTCGCTAACTCGGTCATGCGTTCCCCCGTCGGTGGTTCACTGCGCTTCCGCCCCGTGCCGTGACGACCCGTCTGCCTCGCCCCCGGATTATGAAGATATTGTGGCGAGCGCCGTCTCCAACACCAAATATAGGGTGCCAAATCGGGAGTCGCGACGCAAGCGGCGATTGCGGCGCGACAATGATTTTTGTGGAAAAGGCTGGGCCATCACGGCCCGGCTGGCGGCGTCAGGACGCCGTCCGGCACCGTTTTCCGCCGATGCCGGCGGCACGGGCCGCCATCGGCCCGGCCGCAGGCGCTATCCCGCCTTGTGCGTCGCGGCCGGCTTCTTCCTGGACGGGGACTTCTTCGCCGTCTTCAGCTCCGCTTCCAGCGCATCGAGCCGCGCGGCGAGCGCCTCGTTCTCGGCGCGCGCATTGGCGGCCATCTCGCGCACGGCATCGAATTCGTCGCGGGTGACCAGCTCCATCCGCCCCATCAGCCGCTCGACCTGCTGGCGGGCCAGTGCCTCGAACTCACGCCGCACCCCGGCCAGCGTGCCGAATGCGCCTTCGGCGAGCCGGGCGGCATCGTTGAGCATGCGGTTCGGTGAAGCCATGGTCTCGGTCCCTTTCGATTCGCATTCATATTCGTGTTTATATACGTGTTTATATATATGACGCGCCGCACACGGGCGCACAACGGGCTGCGGGCGTTCTTGTGGCGCGGCCCGGCCGGGCCTATAAGGGCTACCGACATGGCGAAGGAACGCCGAAATCTGATCGTCGTCACGGGCGGGGCCGGGTTCATCGGGTCCAACCTCGTCGCCGCGCTGGAACAGGCGGGGGCGGGCGACATCGTCGTCTGCGACCGGCTGGGCGGCGACGACAAGTGGCGCAACATCGCCAAGCGCGACATCGAGACCATCCTCGGCCCCGACGAGCTGCTGCCGTTTCTCGACGCGCACGGGGCGGCGGTGGAGACGGTGTTCCACCTGGGCGCGATCTCGGCGACCACCGAGACCGACGTGGACCTGATCCTCGCCAACAACTATCACCTGACCAAGGCGGTCTGGCGGCGCTGCGCCGAGCACGGCGTCCGGCTGATCTACGCGTCGTCGGCCGCGACCTATGGCGGCGGCGAGGCCGGGTTCGACGACGCGGGCGACGCCGTCAGCCTTGGCGCGCTGCGCCCGCTCAACCCCTACGGCTGGTCGAAGCAGCTTTTCGACCGCTGGGCGGCGCGGCAGGTCGCGGCGAAGAAGCCGTGCCCGCCGCAATGGGCCGGGCTGAAGTTCTTCAACGTCTACGGCCCGAACGAGTATCACAAGGACGGGCAGATCAGCGTGGCGCTGAAGAATTTCCGCGAGATCGAGGCGGGCGGCCCCGCGGTGCTGTTCAGGTCGCACAATCCCGCCTATCCGGACGGCGGCCAGAAGCGCGATTTCGTCTGGGTCGGCGACTGCGTCGACGTGATGCTGTGGCTGGCGTCCAGGGCGGAGGTCAGCGGGCTGTTCAACCTCGGCACCGGCCAGGCCCGCAGCTTCGAGGACCTGGCCCGCGCGGTGTTCGCCGCGCTCAACCGCAAGCCGGACATCCGGTTCGTCGACACGCCGGAGGCCATCCGCGACAAGTACCAGTACTTCACCCAGGCGCGGATGGGCCGGCTGCGCAATGCCGGCTACGACGCGCCGTTCACCGCGCTGGAAGACGGGGTCGCGGCCTATGTGCGCGACTTCCTGATCGCCGACGATCCCTATCGCTGACGGCCGATGTTCGCCCTCACCTTCCCCGCCATCGACCCGGTCGCCATAGAGTTCGGGCCCCTCGCCATCCGCTGGTATTCGCTGGCCTATGTCGTCGGCATCGTCGCCGGGTGGCGTTACGTGCTGCGGCTCAGCGCGCGCAGCCCCGCGGGAATCGAGCGGGCCATGATCGACGATTTCGTGCTGTGGGCGACGCTGGGCGTGATCCTCGGCGGGCGGCTCGGTTTCGTGCTGTTCTACCGGCCGGACTTCTACCTCGCCAATCCTATGGAGATTCCGGCGCTGTGGAAGGGCGGCATGTCGTTCCACGGCGGGGCCGCCGGGGTGATGGCCGCGGTCGTCCTGTTCGCCCGACGGCGCGGGGTGCCGGCGATGGTGTTCGGCGACCTGATCTGCGCGGCGACGCCGATCGGCCTGTTCTTCGGCCGCATCGCCAACTTCATCAACGGCGAGCTCTACGGCCGCCCCACCAACCTGCCCTGGGCGATGGCGTTTCCGCACGGCGGACCAGAACTGCGCCATCCCAGCCAGCTCTACGAGGCGACGCTGGAGGGGCTGGTCCTGTTCGTCGTGATCGCGGTGCTGATATACCGCTTCCGCGCGCTCGAGCGGCCGGGACTGGTTTGCGGCGTTTTCCTGATGGGGTACGGGCTGGCGCGGTTCATCGTGGAGTTCGTGCGCGAGCCCGATTCCTATCTCGGCACGCTGATCGCCGGCGCGACGATGGGTCAGCTCCTGTCGCTGCCGCTGATCGCCGCCGGAGCGGCGCTGGCATGGTACGCCGCGCGCAGGCGGTGACGCCGCTCAGCCGGGAGATCGCTCGCCGCATCCGCAGCGCGGGCCCCCTGCCGGTCGCCGAGTACATGGCGCTGGCGCTGACCGATCCCGAGCACGGCTACTACACCACCCGCGATCCGCTGGGCGCGGCGGGCGACTTCGTCACCGCGCCGGAGATCAGCCAGATGTTCGGCGAGATGATCGGCGCGTGGTGCGCCGTCGCGTGGCAGTACGCGGGCGCGCCCCACCGGATCGCGCTGGTCGAGCTCGGTCCCGGCCGCGGCACGCTGATGGCCGACATGCTGAGGGCCGCCGCCGCGCTGCCGCCGTTCCGCGCCGCGCTCGACATCCATCTGGTGGAGACCAGCCCGGCGCTGCGCGCCGCCCAGCGCGCGGCGCTCGGCGGCGCGACCGCCGCGTGGCACGAGGCGCCGGAGACCCTGCCCCCCGGGCCGATGCTGCTGGTCGCCAACGAATTCTTCGACGCCCTGCCGATCCGCCAGTACCAGCGGACGGGCGGCGCCTGGCGGGAGCGGCTGGTCGGGCTGGACGAATCGAGCGGCGCGCTCCGCTTTGCCCTGGCGTCCGCCCCGGCCGCCGAGGCCGCCGGGTTTCCGCCCGCCCTGGCCGCCGCGCCGGAGGGCGCGATCGTCGAACGCTGCCCCGCCGCGGAGGCGGTCATCCATGACATTGCCGCCCGCATCGCCCGCGACGGCGGCGCCGCGCTGATCGTCGATTACGGCCCTATGGAAACCGCGCCGGGCGACAGCTTCCAGGCGGTGAAGGCGCACGGCTATGCCGACGCGCTTGCCGCGCCCGGCGAGGCCGACCTGACGGCCCATGTCGATTTCGCCGGTCTCGCCGCCCGCGCCCGCGCCGCCGGGGCCGCCGCGTTCGGCCCCGTTCCGCAGGGCGCGTTCCTGAAACGGCTGGGCATCGCGCGGCGGCTGGAGAAGCTCTGCGCCGGCGCGGAACCGGCGCAGGCCGACGGGCTGCGCGCCGGATACGACCGCTTGATCGCAGAGGACGGAATGGGCACCCTGTTCAAGGCGCTCGGCATCGCCCACGCTTCGCTGGGCACACCGGCCGGCTTCGAGGAGTAGACGCAGCATGACCGCCGACATAGCGGATGCCCCGCTCGCGCTGAAGGCCCGGACACTGGCCGGGCCGGACGGCGTGCGGCACGGGTTCTTCACCCGCGAAGGCGGGGTGAGCGGGGGGATCTATGCCTCGCTCAACTGCGGGTTCGGGTCCGGCGACGACAGCGCCCATGTCGCGGAGAACCGCCGCCGCGTCGCCGCCGCGCTGGCGGTGCCGTGTGAGGCGCTGGTCACCGCCTATCAGATTCATTCCGCTGACGTCGTGACGGTGACCGCGCCCTGGCGGCCCGGCGAATCGCCGCACGCCGACGGCATGGTGACCGATCGGCCGGGGATCGCGCTCGGCGTGCTGGCCGCCGACTGCGCACCGGTGCTGTTCGCCGACGCCGGGGCCGGAATCGTCGGCGCCTGCCATGCCGGGTGGCGCGGCGCGCTGGGCGGCGTCACCGACGCCACCATCGCCGCAATGGAGGCGCTGGGTGCCGACCGCAGCCGCATCGGGGCGGCTGTCGGCCCCTGCATCGCGCAGGAGAATTACGAGGTCGGGCCGGAATTCCGCGACGCGTTCCTGGCGCAGGATGCCGCCAGCGATGCCTGGTTCGCCGTCCCCGCCCCGGGCGCGAAGCCGCATTTCGATCTCGCCGGCTACGTCGCGGCCCGGCTGCGTGCGGCCGGCTTGGGCGCGGTCGAGACGCTGGCGCGCGACACCTATGCCGAGGAAGCCACCCTGTTCAGCTACCGCCGCTGCTGCCACAGGGGCGAGGGCGATTTCGGCCGGCTGATCTCCGCCATCGCGCTGGACGCCTGAACGACTCATGCCGCATCTGATCCTCTTCGCAATGGCCTGCCTGCTCGGTGCGGTGGTGAGCTGTGCGATTCTGTAGCCCGATCATAGCGGCGGCGCTGGCCATGATGGTCGCGGCCTGCCAGCCGGTGCCCCGGCCCTTCATGCCCGAGGAGGGCATCAAGGGGCCGAAGACGCTGGCGCCGCTGGTGGATGGCGGCGGCATCGTGGTGCTGGCGGTGGACAACGTGCCGCCGCCGGTGTCCGAGGCGCTCCGGCGCGCGATGATCGATGCGCTGGCCGAACAGAATATCCCGGCCGCCGCCAGCGGCAGCAACGTCCTCAGCCGTTTCCTGACCGGCACGGCGCGGACGGCGCCGGGGCCTTCGGCCGCCGGCGCGAAGACGGTCGAGGTGACCTGGGATCTGGCCGACAGGGCCGGCAGGAAGCTGGGCGCCGGGACGGCGCGCATGTCCGTGCCGCCGGAGATGTGGGCGACGGCGAGCCACAAGGCGCTGGCCCCGCTGGCCGATGGGGCCGCGCCCGCCATCGCCGCGCTGATGCAGGAGCCGCCGGAGACGAGAGTCCTTCAGCCCAGCGAGATTCCGCTGCATGTCTGGCCCGTGGCGGGGGCCGGGCGCGACGGCGCGCTGGCGTTGCGCCTCGCCATGGAAGCGGCGCTCGGCCGGCGGGGATTCAGCGTCACCGAGACGCTGTCCGACAACGGGCTGGTGATTGCCGGCAGCGTCGCGCTCGGCGCGGTCGCCGGGGGAAAAAGACCGATCGCGATCGAATGGACGGTGCTCGACGGCGGCGGCAAGGAGCTGGGCAAGCTGGACCAGAAGAACGCAATTCCCGCCGACGCGCTCAAGGAGGGCTGGGGTCCCCTCGCCTACTTGATCGCCGAATCGGCGGCGGGCGGAGTCGGCGCGCTGCTGACCCGGCTGCCCGCCCGTCCGGCCGGGGCCGGAAGCTGATTGCGCCGCCGATTCCGTTTACAGGCCGCGACGCCGATGGTAGGGTGCGCCCGCCTCGCGCAGGGGTTCCGCCCCAATCCGTCACAGGCCTCCCCGAGGGTCAAAAAGCAACATGAAAATCGTCGCCTGCAACAGCAATCGGCCGCTCGCCGAAGCCATCGCAGCCCATCTCAACATGTCCCTGTGCAAGGCCAGCATCCGGCGCTTCTCGGATATGGAATGCTTCGTGGAGATCGAGGAGAACGTCCGCGGCGAGGACGTGTTCATCATCCAGTCGACGTCCTATCCGGCGAACGACAACCTGATGGAGTTGCTGGTCTGCATCGACGCGCTCAGGCGCGGCTCGGCCCGGCGCATCACCGCGGTGATGCCCTATTTCGGCTATGCCCGACAGGACCGCAAGTCCGGCCCGCGCACGCCGATCTCGGCGAAGCTGGTGGCCAACCTGATCACGGAAGCCGGCGCCAACCGGGTGCTCACGCTGGACCTTCACGCCGGCCAGATTCAGGGCTTCTTCGACATCCCGCTGGACAACCTCTACGCCGCGCCGGTGTTCCTGCGCGACATCGAGCAGAACTACGACGCCGGAAAGCTGGTGATGGTCTCGCCCGATGTCGGCGGCGTGCTGCGCGCCCGGGCACTCGCCAAGTCGCTGGAGGCCGACCTGGCCATCATCGACAAGCGGCGGGAACGCGCCGGCGTCTCCGAGGTCATGCACATCATCGGCGACGTCGAGGGGCGCGAATGCATCGTGGTGGACGACATCGTCGATTCCGCCGGCACGCTGTGCAACGCGGCCGTGGCGCTGAAGGAGGCCGGGGCGGAGTCGGTGTCCGCCTATATCAGCCACGGCGTCCTGTCGGGCGGCGCGGTCAGCCGGGTCTCCGCTTCGCCGTTGAAATCGCTGATTATTACGGATTCGATCCAGAGCACGGAGGCCGTCCGCGTGTCGCACAACGTGCGCCAGATCACCATCGCCCCATTGATGGGCGAGGCGATCCAGCGGATCAGCGAGGAACGCTCGGTCTCCAGCCTGTTTGACTAATCCGCCGGTTGGCGCTAAACAGCGCCTCGCTCGCGCGTCCGCGCGGGCCCTTCGCGCGCCCGCACCCCTGGAGGCGGGCGCTGGACCCGGGGCTTTCCGGCCCCGCTGATCAGGAGACGATCCGATGGCTGAAATCGGGAAGATGGCCGCGGAGCGCCGCGAGCAGGGCGGAAAGGGGACCGCCCGCGCCGCACGCCGCGCCGGCCTTGTGCCCGCCGTGATCTACGGCAACAACGAAGAACCGGTGATGGTCACCGTGGAGCAGCGCATGCTGGAGCGCGAGCTTCAGAACCCCAACTTCTTCATCCACCTGCTGGACCTGGAGGTCGACGGGACCAGTCATCGCGTGCTGCCGCGCGACGCCCAGTTCCACCCGGTCACCGACCGGCCGCAGCACGTGGACTTCCTGCGCTACTCGGCCACCCGCAAGCTGAACGTCGAGGTGCCGGTCACCTTCGAGAACGAGGACGAGGCGCCCGGCATCCGCCAGGGCGGCGTGCTCAACATCGTGCGCCATTCGATCGAGGTGCTGTGCACCGCCGACCGCATCCCGGACGGGTTCGAGATCGACCTGACCGGGCTGAACGTGGGCGACAGCATCCACGCCAGCGCCATCACCCTGCCCGAGGGCGTCGAGTTCGCCATCACCGACCGCGACTTCACCATCGCCACCATCGCCGCGCCGACCGTGGCACTCGCCGAGGACGAGGAAGAAGGCGGTGAGGGCGAAGAGGAAGAAGGCGGCAAGGACGACGGCAAAGAGGACGAGGACGACAAGGGCGACTGATCGTCCGGCGCCGCGCCGTCAGTTCCGGCCGACCCACCGAGGACCGATTCCGCCATGCTGCTTTTCGTCGGGCTCGGCAACCCCGGCCGCGACTACGCCGAGAACAGGCACAACGTGGGCGCCATGGCGGTCGAGGCGATCCTCCGCCGTCATGGCCTTCCCGCTCTCCGCAACAGCACGCGGCCGCGCGGCGCGTTTTCCGAAGGCCGGCTGGGCGAGGCGCAGGTGCGCTTCCTGCGGCCGCTGTCCTACATGAACGAATCGGGCGGGCCGGTCGGCGAGGCCATGCGGTACTGGCGGATGGCGCCGGAGGACGTGGTGGTGTTCCACGACGAGCTGGACCTCGCCGCCGGCAAGGTCCGGGTCAAGCACGGCGGCGGGCATGCGGGGCATAACGGTCTGCGCTCGATCGACGCCCATATCGGCCGGGACTATCGCCGGGTGCGCATCGGCATCGGCCATCCCGGCGACAAAGAGCGTGTCACCGGCCACGTGCTGCGGGATTTCTCCAAGGCCGACCGGGCCTGGCTCGACGCGGTGCTGGACGCCATCGCCGACGCCGCGCCGCTGCTGGCCGCCGGCGACGACGCGGCGTTCATGACGCGGGTGGCGCTGCTGACCCAGCCGCCCCGGCCGAAGGCCGAGGCGGAACCGCCGAAGGGCGGAAAAACGGAAACGGAAAAGGACTGATGGGGTTCACCTGCGGCATCGTCGGACTGCCCAATGTCGGCAAGTCCACGCTCTTCAACGCGCTGACCGCGACCATCGCGGCGCAGGCGGAGAACTACCCCTTCTGCACCATCGAGCCGAACGTGGGCCGCATCGCCGTGCCCGATCCCCGGCTCGACGCCATCGCCAGGCTGGCCAGGTCCGCCAAGGTGGTGCCGGCGCAGATGGATTTCGCCGACATCGCGGGGCTGGTGCGCGGCGCCAGCAAGGGCGAGGGGCTCGGCAACCAGTTCCTCGCCCATATCCGCGAGGTGGACGCCATCGTCCATGTCGTGCGCTGCTTCGAGGACGACAACATCACCCATGTCGCCGGGCGCATCGACCCGCTGGACGACATCGAGACCGTCGACACCGAGCTGATGCTGGCCGATCTGGAAAGCCTGGACCGGCGGGCCGACGCGCTGGTCAAGAAGGCGCGGGGCGGCGACAAGGAGGCGAAGGCGACGCTGGCGCTGTGCGAACGCGCGCAGGCCGCGCTGCGCGACGGCAGGCGGGCGCGCACGCTTCAGATCGACGCGGCCGACGCGCGGCTGTGGCGGCAGATGCAGCTGCTGACCGCAAAGCCGGTGATGTATGTCTGCAACGTGGAGGAGGACTCCGCGGCGACCGGCAACGCGCTGTCGGAGAAGGTCGCCGCGCTGGCGGCGGAACAGGGCGCGATCTCGGTCGTCGTCTCGGCGGCCATCGAGGCGGAGATCGCCCGGCTCGGGACCACGGAGGAGAAGCGCGAGTTCCTGGATTCGCTGGGGCTGCAGGAGACGGGGCTCACCCGCGTGATCCGCGCCGGCTACGAACTGCTGGGGCTGATCACCTTCTTCACCGCCGGGCCGAAGGAATCGCGCGCCTGGACCATCCGCGCCGGCACCAAGGCCGCCCAGGGCGCGGGCGCCATCCATTCCGATTTCGAGCGCGGCTTCATCTGCGCCGAGACCATCGGCTATGACGCCTTCATCGCCGGCGGCGGCGAACAGGGCGCCAAGGACGCCGGCAAGATGCGCCAGGAAGGCCGCGACTACCTCGTCAGGGACGGCGACGTGATGCTGTTCCGCTTCAACGTGTGACGGCGGCGGGGACGTTACCGGGCGATGAACCACGTGCCGTCGATCGACTGGCAGGCATACGACGTCGTCGCACCGGGCGGGCGGGCAAGGGCCTGGCAGTTCTGCGGCCCAGCGACAGACCCGGTCGGCGGCGGCACATAGTGGGGTACGGCCGGCGCCGCATACGTGGGCTGACCCGGCACCGGCACCTGCGCCGGCGCCGCCAGAGAACGACCGTAATAGAGCGAGTCGGCCCGATGCAGGCTGCGTCCGGTATCGCTGCCAAGGACAGCGCCGAGAACCGCCCCCGCCGCCGTCGCAGCGAGCCGTCCGCTTCCGGAGCCGATGTTGGAGCCGAGAAGCCCGCCCGCCGCCCCGCCCAGAATCGCGCCAGCAGGTTCCTTGTAGCCCCCCGTCCCACTACATCCCGCGAGCGCCACAGCCACCCCGGTCGCGACCACTGCTATTCTGATCATTAGACGATCTCCTGTCTCTCACTCGCGTTTAGACGACGTTGGCCTCGATTCAGGTGAATCGATCCGCAGTCAACCGGCGACCGACGCTCAGTGCGCCGGCATGCTGCGCATTGCCTCCATCGTCTCGAAAGCGAGACGTCGTCCGAGCGCGTTGGGATCTATCTCCTCGGGCTGCGCCGGCTTTCGGTAGAAGCCCCCCGGCCCCGTCGTTAATTCGCCCTTGGGGACCTCTGCCGACTTGTTTTTGGGCTCATCGGAAATGCGGGAAAAGTGCGAGGCTACTATTGCGCCATTGAGTACGCGCTTGACCACCACCCGAAATGCGAATCCGGTCGGGCCGCTCGAATCGGGAATAAGCAGAACTTCGAGCAACAGGTCCGCGTAATCCTTCAGTGCCTCCACCTCGAGAACCTGAAGGTCGGGAGAGGTATCTCTCAGCAAACGGTTCGGCATATCGTTCCGCGCGAGTCGTACGATCGCGGCACGATCGACCAACCGCGTGCCGGCGGCAAGAAAGGGACCGTAAAACCCGTTCTCGAATTCCAGCGAGATACGCTCGGTCATCCCCGCGCGCTTCGGTTCCGTCTGAAGGTGTTGCACGCCCGCGCTCTCAGAGGAACGCACGGTGCCGCGCGTCGAACTGAGGTCCATGGTGACGCTTCGTCCTCCCCCGCCCCGCGGTCTGCTCTCCACGTTATGGACACCGCGGGCCGAAGTGTCCTGCCTGTCGTCTTTCAGCGTCATGCGCGGGCCGCGCAGGTTCACCTCGGTTTCGCTGTTCCGCGCTACCCGCCCCGTCTGGAACCATTGGCTAATGCGGTCTGTGAGCGCCTCGTTCCAGTAGATCGCGATCCGCGGCCGTTTCGCAGCGCCATAGCTGCGACGAAAATTCTCCATAGCGGCGGTCTCGTCGGGCCCCTGAGACACGGGAGCGGTGGCAGGCGACGCCTCCAGCACCGCCGGCTCGCCGCTGCGATACAGGGACGATGGGATCGGGGCGAGGTTTTCGGCCGCGTGGACAATCGCTGGAGACAAAAGTACCGCCGCCGACAGAATGAGTGCGCGCATCATGTCCCTTCCCTGATCTCGATAAGATATGTGCGCGCTGCCTCGGACTCGGTGGATTTCTCATTGTAGGTTCCGACCGTGCGCGGCGGCAGATACACACGCTGCCAAGCGCTCGGCGATTCGACCGGCGCTTGAGCATGGTCCAGAAACTGTGTCCGTCCTTCCACCTGAAGCGCATAATCGGTGCAGTTGACCAGCCGCGACCAGACCTCCAAGGTGCCGGCTTGGGTCCGACGCGCTCGGACGGCCTGGACCAGCACCTTGTTGGTGATTCCTACGTCGGTGATACTCACCGTGTTGAGCGGCATGGCGCTCATTGTGCCGGGGATCGGGGGGACCAGCACCGCCTCGGCCACCGGTGCGGCGATCAGCATGGGTGTAAAGTCGCATGCCGGTCGCGGCTCGATGGCCACCTGCTGCGTACAGGCGGTTATCAAACCGAATCCGCTTAGAAGCAACGTTTTGACTGCCTTCATTCCGCACTCTCCGCCGCTTCGTTGCTTGTAGCGCTGGCCGGGTCCTTCTTGACGACATATTCCGGCGCGATGCTGTCAGGTGCCTCGTCCGGAACCGCGAGCGCCGAAACCGTCCGCGTCCAGGCAATGCCGCACTGGCCAGTGAAGGTGACGTTCACGGTTCGGTTTGCGTAGCTTACCGGCTTGTCCGTGGCGTCAAAATGCGCAACCTCGAGTGTCTTGAGAGTCGGCGGAATTTCGGCGGTGCCCAAATAAATGTTTTCGGGCAGGTTGTCCCACTGCCGCAGGTCGGCATCGGGACGAGTGGCGTTGGAAATTGCTTCCGCGAATAACCCGCCCAGCAGCAATACGCCGCTCGCGATTGCTGCGTTCCGATCCTGTGTCTGCAGGGCATACATGCCGGTCGCCGCCCCGGCGGCCAAAGCCACTTTACCGACCGTCTCCGCACCTTCCTTGAAGGCGGCCTTGCCTTCCATGATGTAGTCCACCGGACGGCCACCGCGCGTGCTAGCCTGCCAGAAGATGTCCTCGAACGGATATGCGGCGACATGTTCGTCCGCGCCACGGAACACCATCCATGCAACCGAATGCGGAGCACCGCGCCGGTAGATCAGACGCTCGTTGAACTGACCCGTCGCCATTTTTCGCGGCGCTGCGCCGGCTTCTCCGACCAACAGCACATTGTGATTGCCCAGAGGCGCCCGAAGACGGCTGAGTGCAACCTTAACGGGTCGCACTTCCTGCTCGAGTTGCTTCTTGTGCAGGGCGAATGCTTCCTTGAAGGACTGAACTGCTGCCGACTCGGAGCCTTGGCAGCGATAAGCCCAGCCGCGCAGAAATGCGAGAGAGGCGAAGTCCTGCGCATACTCCTGATCCTCTGCATAAACGTCCTGCAGCAGCCCGCTGCCAAAACTCGCCTGGGCGTTTCCATAATCGCCGCGCATCAGGTAAAGCAGCCCGCGATAATAGAACGCCATCGCGCGCTCGTAGCTTTCCCCCTTGAAATCCTTGATATTTTCCTTGGTGAACTTCGAACGCGCCTCTTTCGCCTCCTTGTTGTCGGCATAAATGGCGTCGATTTTCTCCACTGCGACATCGAACGATGCCTCGGCCGCATCGAGATCACCGACATCGAGCGCCGCAAGACCAGCGCGTATGTAGTTCAGCACCAGATTGCGGTCCCCGTGGACGAGCACATTCCGGTAGAGACGATGCGTCGATGCCGGCTTGTCCGCGAGGAAGTCGTTCATCAGTTCAGGCGCGACAACGAGCTTCTTCTCATGATCCTGGAACGCCGTCTGGCATCCGCTAACGGCAAGTCCGAGAACGCATGCCGCAGTCGCGCAACTAGCCCCCATCCATTTCATGTCGAATCCCCCAATTCCGGTTAAAGGTATGTAATCTTTTCCGAATCCAGCTTCATGCTGGCTCCGGGGCCAACCCTTTACCCAGTGGCGAAGTCAACGGTATAAAACGTCGTCAGCCGCTGCTTTCTCGAACTCGTAAATGCCGCTCCAGATCAGCGTTCCCGCCTCCAGATCCAGCATCTCGAATACAATCTGCGAATAGCGGGACATCAACCCGGTGGAGGGGCTACGCTTGTCCAGCGATGTGATGGTTCCCACCAAGCGATAATCCGCGCCAGCAGCCGCCCTCGTTAGCCCGGTCGTTGCTACATCGACCTTGCCCTGACGCTTCAGTTCGCGTTCCCGCTCTACAACGTCGATATACTGACGGCCGACGAACACCATCCTCCCCTTCGCCGCACGGTTGAGCCCTACCCGCAAACGATTGGTGATGGCGTTCACATTAATGCGCGACGTGCTTTCGTTACGGAAATGGCGCGAATCCACGATAATCCGGGGTGCGGGATTGCGCTGCGCCAGCACCGGATCTCCCAGCATGTCGCGGGCCATCCGGTCTGTCATACTCACCACGTCCTGGGATTCGATCCCGACCCCGGAGACTACGCCCCGCGTTCCCGGATCCTGGTAGGAAGTCGGCCGCCCAGCCGCGTTCATTGTCGGCGAGGTTGTCTCACACGCAACGACACTAAGCGCGAGTCCCGCGCCAATTAACATTTTTATGTACACCCTAGCCCCCTGCCGGAAAGCGTTGCAGCACGTTTTCCAACCCCGCCAATTATCGTAATGGTCGATCAACCATATGGCGAGTCGAAAAAACTTCGGGCCACCACCATTCCGATTAATCCCGGTGTGCCCCCCGCCACGTTGCGTTCACGCGGCTGTGCCATTACAACGGCGGGTCTGAGGATCGGACTTCGAAGGGGCCGCGCGCGCAAAAGCGCGGCCGGCCAAACAAGGAGGAGACGCATGGGTACGCAGATTGAGCTGAAGACCCGCGACGGGCACACGCTGGGCGCCTACAAGGCCGAGCCGTCGGGCTCGCCCAAGGGCGCCGTCGTCGTCATCCAGGAAATCTTCGGCGTCAACCAGCACGTCCGCAACCTGGCCGACAGCTATGCCAAGGCGGGCTATGTCGCCATCGCGCCGGCGCTGTTCGACCGGGTCGAGAAGAACCTCGAGGTCGGGTACGGCCAGGACGACTTCCAGAAGGGGCGCGAGACCCGCGGCAAGCTGAAGGACGACGGCATCGTCGCCGACGTGCAGGCGGCGATCGACGAGGCGGCCAAGACCGGCAAGGTCGGCATCGTCGGCTACTGCTTCGGCGGCGCGGTGAGCTGGATGGCGGCCTGCCACTGCAAGGGGCTGGCGGCGGCCGCGACCTATTACGGCGGCGGCATCCACGCCAAGAAGGACGACAAGCCGAACTGCCCGGTGCAGATGCATTTCGGCGACAAGGACGGCGCCATCCCGCTCAACCAGATCCACGAGATCAAGGAAGCCCATCCGGACATTCCGGTCTTCGTCTACGACGATTCCGGGCACGGGTTCTGCTGCGACGAGCGCGACAGCTTCAACGAGGGCGCGTGCCAGCGCGCCCGCGAGCGCACGCTGTCCTTCTTCGCCCAGAACGTCGGGTAGGAACGCCGGCCTTCAGGCCTTCGAAGCGCCCCGGGCCCCGCGCCCGGGGCGTTTTGCGTTCCTGGCGGGCGGCTGCTGGCCGTAGCCGGCGCCGGCGAACTGCGCCAGCACCCGCTTCATCTCGGCCTTCGGCAGCAGCACCGGCCGGCCGCCCTGCAGTGCGGCGAGATACTGCGCGGCGAGCACCTCCACCGCCGCGGCGAGGTCGAAGGCCTCCGCCAGCGTCGGGCCGGTGGCGATCGCGCCGTGATTGGCGAGCAGACACGCCCTGCGCCCGGACAGCGCGTCGAGCGCGTTCCGCGACAGCGCCTCGGTGCCGAAGGTGGCGTAGGGCGCGCAGCGGATGTCCTCCCCGCCGGCCGCGGCGACCATGTAGTGGAAGGCCGGAATCCCGCGGCGCTGGCAGGACAGCGCGGTGGCATGGGTCGAATGGGTATGCACCACCGCCCCCACCTCCGCCCGCGCGCGGTATATGTCGAGATGGAACCGCCATTCCGAGGACGGCAGGCGCGGCCCGGTCGCCCGCCCGTCCATGTCCATCGCCACGATGTCGGCGGGCTTCAGCGCGTCGTATGCCATGCCGGTCGGCGTGACCAGCATGCCGCCGGGCGTGCGCGCGCTGACATTGCCGGACCGGCCGGCATTGATGCCGGCACCGTTCATGGCGCGCGCGGTGTCGATGACCGCGCGGCGCAGCCGGGCGTCCTCGCGCCCGCTCACCCCGTCCCCGCGGCGCGGCCGCGCCTTTCGGGCCAGAGCGACAGCAGCCCGTCCGCCGAGGCCGCGCAGACGCCGCGCTCGGTGATCAGCCCCGAGACCAGCCGCGCCGGGGTCACGTCGAAGGCGAAATTGGCGGCGGGCGACGAGGCGGGGGTGATCCGCACCGTGGTCAACGATCCGTCCGGCGCGCGGCCGGGAATGTCGGTGACCTCCGCCGGGTCGCGCTCCTCGATCGGGATGTCGCGCAGCCCGTCCATGATGGTCCAGTCGATGGTGGGGCCCGGCAGGGCGACGTAGAACGGCACGCCGTTATCGGCGGCGGCCAGCGCCTTCAGATAGGTGCCGATCTTGTTGGCGACGTCCCCCGACGCCGCGGTGCGGTCGGTGCCCGTGATCAGCAGGTCGACGCGCCCGTGCTGCATCAGGTGGCCGCCGGCATTGTCGACGATCACGGTGTGGTCCACCCCGTGCCCGCCGAGCTCCCAGGCGGTCAGGAACGCACCCTGGTTGCGCGGCCGCGTCTCGTCCACCCAGACATGGACGGGAATGCCGGCGTCATGCGCCATGTAGATCGGCGCCGTCGCGGTACCCCAGTCCACCGTCGCCAGCCAGCCGGCATTGCAGTGGGTCATCACCTGCACCGGGCGGGACCGGCCGTTGGCCTCGTACGCGGCGCGGATCAGCGCCAGCCCGTGCTCGCCGATGGCGCGGCAGATGGCGACGTCCTCGTCGCAGATCGCCGCGGCGCGCGCATAGGCGGCCTCGGCGCGGCCGGCGGCGGGCAGCGGCGCCAGATGCGCCTTCATGTCGTCCAGCGCCCAGCGCAGGTTGACCGCGGTCGGCCGCGTCGCCGCCAGGGTGGCCGCTGCCGCCTCCAGCGCGGGGTCGGAGGCGTCGTCGCGCATCGCCAGCGCGATGCCGTAGGCGGCGGTCGCCCCGATCAGCGGCGCGCCGCGCACCAGCATGGCGCGGATCGCATGCGCCGCATCTTCCAGCGTATCCAGCGGAACGGTGACGAATTCGTGCGGCAGCCGCGTCTGGTCGACGATCTCCACCGTCTCGCCGTTGCCGGCGAGCCAGATGGTGCGGTAGGGCACGTCGCCGACGTTCACGGCGCCAGCACCCGCCCGGCGACGGCGCCGAGCTTCTCGACCATGTCCGGGTCGCGCCCTTCCGGCGCGGTGATGATGGCGACGTCGAGCGCCCTGTGGCACCCGGCATGGCAGCAGGACGTGCGGCCGGACAGGGCCGGCGCGAGGCTGCGCACCAGTTCGCGCGCCGCCGCGGCGTTGTCGATCAGCACCTTGATCACCGCCTCCACCGAGACGTCGTCGTGATCGGGAT
>WHUE01000200.1 GCA_009377375.1 Alphaproteobacteria bacterium
CCGTGGACGGTGAGCAGGGTCGAGCTGTCGGTGCCGGACGGCCGGGTGGACGTGTGGGTCGGGCATCCCAAGCGGACCCGGTTCGCCTGCCCGGACTGCGAGCGTGAGCTGTCGGTCTATGACCATGCCGATGAGCGGGCCTGGCGGCATCTGGACTCGTGCGCGTTCCTCACCTACCTGCACGCCTGCCCGCCGCGGGTGGACTGCCCGGAGCACGGGGTGCGTCAGGTCCGCCTGCCGTGGGCCGAGCCGCATTCTCGGTTCACCGTGCTGTTCGAGCGGCTGGCGATCGACGTGCTCAAGGAGTGTGACGTGCTCGGGGCGGGCCGGTTGTTGCGGCTGAGCTGGGACGAGGCGTGGCACCTGATGGACCGCGCCGTGGCCCGCGGCCTGGCCGCGAAACCGCTGGCCACCCCGGCCCATGTCGGCGTCGATGAGAAGGCGGCCGGGAAGGGACAGGACTACATCACCGTGATCTCTGACCTGGATGCCGGCACGGTGGAGTACGTCGCCGACGAACGCCGACAGGCCAGCCTGGACGGCTACTTCGAGAAGTTCACGCCCGAACAGCGCAAGCAGATCAAGGCGGTGGCGATGGACATGTGGGAGCCGTTCGCCACCTCGACCCGCGAGCACCTGACCGACCCGGACAGCAAGATCGTGTTCGACCGATACCACCTGATGGGCTATCTGACCACGGCGGTGGACACCGTGCGCAAGACCGAGAACAAGGCGCTGGCCGTCACCGGTGACAAGAGCCTGGCCGGCTCGACGTGGATTCGCTCGGCGGAAACTCGCTGACGATGCCCTGGTAGACCGGCGCCTTG
>WHUE01000201.1:0-541 GCA_009377375.1 Alphaproteobacteria bacterium
GACGAAGACCTGCCCCTTGACGCCGAACCCGCCGCCGACATCGGGCGCGATGACGCGCAGGCGCGATTCCGGCCAGTTCAGTTCTTCCGACAGATATGTCCGCAGCAGATGGGGGATCTGGGTCGACGACCACAGCGTGTACTCGCCCTGCGCAGGGATGGGCTGCGCCATGACGCCCCGCGGCTCGATCGCGTTGGCGATGAGGCGAGGGTGCCGGTACCGCTCCTTGATCGTGACGGGGGCGTTGGCGAAGACACCGTCGACGTCACCCGCGTTCAGCACCCACGTGTAGGAGCGGTTCGTCCCGAACTCCTCGTGCACCAGGGGCGCGTCCTCCTCCCATGCCGCCTCGAGGTCGAGGGCGGCGGGCAGCGGCTCGTAGTCCACCTCAACCGCCTCGGCGGCGTCCTCGGCCAGCGCGCGGCTCTCGGCCACCACCACCGCCACACCGTCGCCGGCGAACCGTGCCACGTCCTGTGCGAGCGGCCAGTGCGTCGGCGCCTTGATGTCCTCGGTCACGGGCCAGGCCATGGGCAGGCCT
>WHUE01000201.1:551-810 GCA_009377375.1 Alphaproteobacteria bacterium
CGCCCGCGAGCTCCCGCCCGCTCCAGGCGGCGAGGACGCCGGGGATCTCGAGGGCCTTGGAGACGTCCACGCCGTTGATGCGCGCATGGGCGTACGGGCTGCGCACCACGGCGAACCACACCATCCCCGGCAACGTGAGATCGTCGATGAACTTCGCCTGGCCCGTCAGGAGCTCCGGGTCCTCCTTGCGAAGGACCCCGCCCCCGACGTACTGCTGATAGTCCGGCGCGGTCACCATGTCGCCCCCCTCATGCTTGGG
>WHUE01000202.1 GCA_009377375.1 Alphaproteobacteria bacterium
CGGCGCATCCGCACCCGATCGGCGATGACCAGGACGTCGCGAGCATCGGTCTTGCCCTGGCCGCGCGGGGCGGGGGGCCGGTCTTATCCCAACTTCGCCCGGCGGTGAGCGCGTCCGGAATCGCTTGCCGAGGCGCGCGCCGGTGGGGGCGGCTCAGCGGGTGGTCTCGGTGGTGCTGAAGGCGAGCAGGGCGCGCAGCAGCTGGGTGGCGTGTCGGGGGTTCATGCGCAGCTTGGTGAGGATGCGCCAGTTCTTCAGGGCGGCGAAGCCGTGTTCGGCGACGGCGCGCTCGCGGTTGAGCAGCTGGTTGGCGGTCTTTTGGGCGGCGGTCAGCTTCCGGCCGCGGGTGGCCTTCATGCCGGTGATGACGGCCGGGGCCTCGTCGCCTTCGGGGTGGTCGAGGCCGACGAAGCCGAGGTCGGCCAGGGCGCCCAGGCCGGCCTCGCGCAGCCGGGCGCAGAGCCGGTTGTGCCGGGCGGTGGTGATCTCAGACGCGCGTCCGGGCCGGGCGGCCGAGATCCATATCAGGTTCCCGCGTTCGTCGGTCAGCGCGAGAAACAACAGCCCATGGACCTTGTGTTTGCCGGAGAAATTGCGCCGGTTCTCCCGCCCGCTGCGGCGGCGGGTACGCACCAGGGTCCCGTCGAGTAGGACCACGTCTCCGCCGGCGGCGGAGATCGTGTTCAGGGCGCGGTCCAGCCGTGGTGCGCGGGCTGCGAGCAGCTCGATGACCTCGTTCACCCAGCGGCGGATGGTCGAGGCCGATACGTCGTTGCCGCCGGCCAGGTCGGCCAGCCGCTGGTCATGCC
>WHUE01000203.1 GCA_009377375.1 Alphaproteobacteria bacterium
GCGCATAGGTCTTCATGTAGGCGTTGTCGTAGATCGGCTTGTAGCGCACCGAGACGACCATGAAGCCGATGACCGAGGGATGGTCGCCGAACTCCTTCACCACCTGGTAGGCAGCTTCGGGGTCGTTGAACGGCACGTAGATCATGGTCTTGATGCGCGGCTCGTCCTTGCACACCTTTTCCAGCAGCCAGCGGTTATAGCCGATGGCCATCGCCTTCTCGACTTCGGTCTGCGGATGCGTGCCGATGGTCAGCATGGGCGTCGGGAATAGACAGCAATAGTCCACCCCCATCGCGTCCATCCAGCGCAGGGAGAGGTGAACGTCGCGGTGCTTGCCGTCCGCCGGCGTGGTCTCCATCTTGCGCAGCGGATAGCGGAGCACCCGCCCGGCGATATCCTGATATCCTACCCCGCCCGGCAGAAAAGGCGACTGCGCCCCGGTGCCACGACCGGCATAGAGCTGGCCCACCTGCTTGAGCACGGGGTCGTCGAAATACTCCACGATCTCGGAGATCGACTCGTTTTCGTAGTGATGCGCGTCGACGTCGATGATCGGAAAGTCGGTGAGCTTGCGCACATCGCGCTGGCGCGCCGCGTTCGTGAGCAGCTTCGAGGTGTCGAAGCTTTGAATGGATTGCTTGTGAATATCGCTTGTCGGGATGTCCATGGGGTTAGCCTCCTCAGGCGCCGGACCAGGCCTGCCACATGCCCAGTTCGAAAATTTCGACGTTGCACGCGCGCAGCATCGCGGTCGACATGATCATGACTGACGTCGCCGGCACCGGCCGCCCCGGCATGAACGGCG
>WHUE01000204.1 GCA_009377375.1 Alphaproteobacteria bacterium
CGGACACCTCCCCCGTCTCCATCGCGCGATGGATCGGCGCCATGCCCTTGTAGCCAGTCACGATCTTGAACTTCGTGCCGAGGAACGTGTTCATCAGGGTCGGGGTGATGAAGGAATCGGACGAACGGCCGGTCGCGCCGGTTGGTATCTCCACCTTCTTCAGCTCCTCGATCGTCGTGGCCGGCGCGGATTTCCAGATCGACATCACGGCAGTGATGGGCGTGACGCTGCCGACCCAGTTGAACTTCCGCGCGTCATATTTGATTCCCTCGCGTCCAATGGCCTGGTTCAGCGCCACGAACTGGAGGAAGAACCCGACCACCGTCCCGTCCTTCGGGGCGGCGTTGTAGACGTAGTTGAACGCCTTCGCGCCGCCGGCTCCGGGCATGTATTGCGGCACGACGGTGGGCTGGCCCGGGATATGCCGTCCCAAATGCCTGGAAACCACCAGCGCATAGGAGCCATGGCCGCCGCCCGCTCCGCCGGACGAGACGATGCGGACCTCCTTGCCCCGGTAAAAATCGGCGACGGCATCGCCGAAGGCGGGGCCGCCAACCATCGCTGATACGGCGACGGCGGCGGCGAAAACGGCTGACGAAACTGCGGCGCGTCCGATCAAGTCTGCCTCCTCTGTTTCTGATTTCGATCGGTGTTCTTTTTGGCGGGACTATTGTCCGCCGCCGATCCTGCGCCCGACGGGCCGTTCGTTCAATCGCGTTCGAACAGGCGCTTCGGACGGTCCTCAAAATCCATGATCCAGGGTATCTTCCGGCGGTAGAGCTCCTTTTCGTCGGCAACGACGC
>WHUE01000205.1 GCA_009377375.1 Alphaproteobacteria bacterium
CGTACTGCTCGCGCAGGAAGGCGAGCTTGGCCTCGCTCACCGCCTCGCCCTGGGATCGCAGCTCGGCCACGTAGGTCGACAGGTAGTCGCCGGGCGGCAGCTGGATGATGACGAAGACGATCGCGCTGATGGCGAGCAGCGTCGGCGCCATGATCAGGATGCGGTGAACCAGATAGCCGAACATCGCCGTCCCTATTTCGCCCCCGCCCGCCCGCCGGCGAGCCAGAACGTGTCCGGCCGGTGGATGCCGAAATGCGCGCCGGGCTCCCAGTTGTAGACGCCGGCTTCGGGCACGTTGCGCAGGCGGCGGCTCACCACCACGGGCTGCGGCACGCCGGCGACCACGCCGATGGTGAACACCCGGTCGGCGTGGATGGCGAGCATGCGGCGCCAGACGGCGCGGCGCCCGGCGGTGTCGGATGCGGCGCGCCAGGCGCGGTACTGGGCCATCAGCTCTTTCGCCTCCGGCAGGTCCGGGGCCTCGCCCACCTTGCCGCGGGTCTGGTGGTGCTGGCCCCATTTCGGCCATTGCAGCTGGTCCTGCCCGGTGGGCGCGAATTCTTCCGGGCTCATGTCGGCCGTGGGCACGCCGTTCTCGTAGCCGGACCAGACCGACATCATGCACTCGCCGGCATAGATGCGGCTGCGGAACATCTCGCGCTGCGATGGGCGGGAGTAGAGCTTTATGCCCAGCTTTGCCCAGGAATCGGCGATCAGCTCCAGCACGTCGGTCTGCTCGGTGTCCTCGCCCGCGGTCTCGACGACGATCTTCATCGGCCGTCCGTCGGGCAGCA
>WHUE01000206.1 GCA_009377375.1 Alphaproteobacteria bacterium
TGCTGCCCGACGGACGGCCGATGAAGATCGTCGTCGAGACCGCGGGCGAGGACACGGAGCAGACCGACGTGCTGGAGCTGATCGCCGATTCCTGGGCGAAGCTGGGCATAAAGCTCTATTCCCGCCCGTCGCAGCGCGAGATGTTCCGCAGCCGCATCTATACCGGCGAGTGCATGATGTCGGTCTGGTCCGGCTACGAGAACGCCGTGCCCACCGCCGAGATGAGCCCGGAGGAATTCGCGCCCACCGGGCAGGATCAGCTGCAATGGCCGAAATGGGGCCAGCACTACCAGACCCGCGGCAGGGTCGGCGAAGCCCCGGATCTGCCGGCGGCCAAGGAGCTGATGGCGCAGTACCGCGCCTGGCGCGCCGCATCGGACACGGCCGAACGCCGTGCCATCTGGGGCCGCATGCTCGCCATCCACGCCGACCGCGTGTTCACCATCGGCGTGGTCGCGGGCGTGCCGCAGCCCGTGGTGGTCAGCCGCCGCCTGCGCAACGTGCCCAAGACCGGCGTCTACAACTGGGAGCCCGGCGCGCATTTCGGCATATACCGGCCGGACACGTTCTGGCTCGCCCGCGGGCGGGCGGGGGCGAAATAGGACGGCGATGTTCGGCTATCTGGTCCACCGCATCCTGATCATGGTGCCGACGCTGCTCGCCATCAGCGCGATCGTCTTCGTCATCATCCAGCTGCCGCCGGGGGACTACCTGACCACCTACGTGGCCGAGCTCCGGTCCCAGGGCGAGGCGGTGAGCGAGGCCAAGCTCGCCTTCCTGCGCGAGCAGTACG
>WHUE01000207.1 GCA_009377375.1 Alphaproteobacteria bacterium
GCCCATCTACATTCTGCCTCGTTTTCGTATACCACCGCCGTCGACGTCCTCCATGACGTCACCCTGTCACTCGGTCCCGGCTGGCACGGCCTCGTCGGTGAGAACGGCTCCGGCAAGACGACACTCCTCCGGCTGATTTCGGGCGTGATCGCGCCCACATCGGGTCGAGTCTTCCTGGACCCGGCCGATGCCGTGATTGGCTGGTGCCCGCAGGTGGTCGACAGTCTCGACGCCTCCGTACCCAGGTTCGCCGATTCGTGGGAGGCGAGCGCTGCCTCGCTGCGGGCCAGGCTGGACTTGGATCGGGCCGAGTTGGACCGCTGGCCGACCCTGTCTCCGGGTGAGCGCCGCCGATGGCAGTTGGCGGCCGCCTTGGCGACGCGACCGGACGTCCTCTGTGTCGACGAGCCCACCAACCATCTCGACGTCGAGGCGTACGACCTGTTGGTCGGGGAGTTGGCCCGTTTCGACGGTTTGGGGGTCATCGTCTCTCACGAGCGCCGCCTCCTCGATCTGCTCACGACTTCGACGATCCGCCTCGATAAGGGCGTCGTCCGCCTCTGGGGTGGGTGTTACTCGGTGGCTGCCCAAGCTTGGGAAAGGGCCGAGGCGGAGTCGGCGGCGACGGTGGCGGAACTGCGGCGAGAGCGCGATCGCGCCCAGCAGCGCCTCCAGGCGCGGCGCCGGAAGCTCACCGAGACCCAGCGACGCGATCATTCCCGCCGGAAACGAGCCGGGGTCTCCGATCCCGACGCCCGGAGCATCGTCGTGAAGAACCGCCAGGCAAATGCC
>WHUE01000208.1:0-523 GCA_009377375.1 Alphaproteobacteria bacterium
GGCCCGCACCATGTAGAGCGGGACGGCGCCGATCGCTGCCGGGACCAGCGCCAGCGGGCTCTCCGCGCCGAGCCACAGGGTCGCGCTGCCGACCAGGAGCGCGCAGCCGAACAGGGCAACCGCGCCCAGCATCCCGGCGGCCCCCTTGCCGACGATCACCGCGCTCTGGCCGATCATCATCCCGGCAACGACGCAGGTGATCACCGCGATCGCCACCGCCTGCCACGAGCCGTCGAGCAGGATGGCCGGGTTGAACGCCCACAGGAACGGCAGCAGGTAGGCCGTGATGGCGAGCTGCACGCCGAGGAAGCCGGTGCGCCACATGTCGCTGCCGGAGATCTCGGCGGCGACCATGCTGGCGATCGCGACCGGCGGGGTCAGCATGCTCAGCAGCCCGAAATAGAAGATGAACATGTGCGCCGCCAGCGGCGATATCCCCATCTTGGTGAGCGCCGGCGCCACCACCGAAACCAGCACGATGTAGACCGCCGCCGTCGGCATGCCCATGCCGAAGGCGATGCAG
>WHUE01000208.1:533-792 GCA_009377375.1 Alphaproteobacteria bacterium
CAGCATGATCAGGACGCCGGCGCTCTCGGCGACGTGGGTGAGCATCAGCGAAAGCTGGAAGGCGAGCCCGGTGCTGTTGAGCACGCCCATGATGATGCCGGCGGCGCCGCCGATCAGCAGCAGCGGCACCAGGTTCTCGCCCGAGCCGATGAAAAAGCCGCGCAGTTCCTGGCGCGACAACACGCCTCGGCGCTTGACCAGAATCAGCAGCAACAACACGCCGCAGGCGTACAGTCCGGAGATGCCCGCGTTGTATCCC
>WHUE01000209.1 GCA_009377375.1 Alphaproteobacteria bacterium
AGGCGGCCAACCGCAAGTCGTCGCTGGCGAAGCGGGCCGCACAGCTCTCCGAGAAGTGATCCGCGAGGCCACGACCGCAAGCCGAAGGCCAGGCGGGTCAGGTTGCGCCAAGAGCCCGGCGATCAGCGGGCCCCGGCGAAGCCTGCGGTCATGGCCACCGTTGCCCGCCTGGCGCCGGGATTCTGCTCGCGGGCTGGACCGGCGAGGGAGAGCTCCTTGATCCATACGCCGACACTCCTGGCCACCGAGGCCGAGCAGCAGCGGCAGCTCTTCGGCGGGCAGAATCTCGTTGGCATGCAGGTTCGTCAGCGGCACCTCGGCGGTCGGGATCAGAAACAGCTCTCGGTCCGCGACTTCGGTGCGGAACAGGTCCTCCTCGAACTTCGGCAGCTGCCCGGTGCCAGTCATCGTAGACCGGTTCACCAGGTCTGGAACCGACATCTCCTCGTGCTCGTGGCGGCCAGTGTGCAGGTTCAGGAAGAAGGTGGCCAGCGCCCGCTCCAGCACCGCACCGGCTCCGCGGGCAAGGGAGAACCGCGGACCTGACAGCTTCGCGGCCCGGGCGAAGTCGAGGATCCCCGTCGTCTCGCCCAGATTCAAGGAGACGCTAGCCGGCGGCGCGCGCGCAGCGGGCGATGGTCACCACCGCGCGTTCCAGCGCGTAGGCGGGGTCTGCCGCCTCCCCCTTGACCTGGGCGTCGGCCTCGGCCACCGCGTGGATCGCCCGCGCGATCGCGTCATCGGTCCAGCCGCGTACCTGCTTGCGTACCCTGTCGACCTTCCACGGC
>WHUE01000020.1 GCA_009377375.1 Alphaproteobacteria bacterium
CTTCACATCGTCGGCGTGGATGATCAGTTCCGGCTTGGAATCCGCCCGCGCACCGGGGCTCAGCAGAAGGTTGCGGTTGAGCTGATGCGCATCGGTCTTCTGCGCATCCGGCGCCACATGGACGCGGCCCTGGAACACCGAACGGGCGCGGCCGTCCAGCACGCCCTTGAAGACCTGCCGGCTGGCGCAGCGCGGGCTGGCGTGGTCGAACCGCGTGGTTACGTCGCCGTGCTGACGGCCCCGCAGCAGATAAGCGCCGGCCAGATCGCATTCCGCGCCCTCGCCGGCGAATTGCAGTTGCACCTCGCTGCGCGAGAGCCGCGCGCCGGTCACCAGCAGGAAGCCGGAGAAACGCGCGTCGCGCGCGAGACGCAGCTGCGTCAGCCCGACATGCCAGGCGTTCACATCCTCGTTCTGCAGCCGCAGATGGCGGAGCCGGGCGCCCTGCTCCAGCGTGGTCTGGGTGACGGCGCTGGTCCAGCCTTCCGCCACGCCGAGTCCGACATAGGACTCCACCACGGTCGCCGCGGCGTTCTCGCCGGCCAGAATGACGTTGCGCGGGAAGACCGCCGCGGTCGAGCCCTTCGGCATCACGTGAAGAATATGGATCGGGGTCACGGCATCCGCCCCCTTGCCGATCCGGATCACGGCGCCGTCGGCGGCAAGCGCCGCGTTCAGCGCCATCAGCCCGGTTCCGTCCGGCGATTCGAAGCTCGCAAGCCGGTCGTCAAGGCCGGAGCGCCCGGCCGCCGCCGCTTCGGCAAAGGTTTCGACCGTCACGGCCGCCGGCAGCCCGTCCAGCGCCGAAAGCTCCGGCGCGAAACGGCCTTCGACGAACACGGCGCGGTGGCAATCCCCGTCGAGCAGGAACGGCGCGATGTCGGCAAGTGACACGCGTCCCGCCGACGCCACATCCGGGTCGGCGAACTCCGCCCGCAGCAGGCGGCGGAGATCGGTGTACTTCCAGTCCTCCGTCCGCTGGGTGGGAAAGCCGGTGTGCGCGAAATGCCGGATCGCGCGCTCGCGCAGGTCTTCGGCGCCCGGCAGGCCGCCGCGCCGGCTGCGGTACATCTCGACGAACCGCTCCGCCGACGGCGCCGTCATCGCGATGGGTTGTACGCTCACGCTCATCTCTCCGTTCAGGCCGCCGCCTCGTCCTTGAGGCCGAAAATGGCGTAGCCCTTCTCCTCCAGCTCCAGCGCCAGCTCCTTGCCGCCGCTGGCGGCGATGCGGCCCTCGGCCAGCACATGCACCCTGTCGGGCACGATGTAGGACAGCAGGCGCTGGTAATGGGTGATGACCAGCGCCGAACGGTTCGGCGCGCGCAGCGCGTTGACCCCGTCGGCCACCGTCTTGAGCGCGTCGATATCGAGGCCCGAATCCGTCTCGTCCAGCACGCAGAGCAACGGCTCCAGCACCGACATCTGCAGCACCTCGTTACGCTTTTTCTCGCCGCCCGAGAAGCCGACATTGACCGGCCGCTGCAGCAGCTTGTCGTCCATCTGCAGATCCTTCGCCTTGGCGCGGACCAGCTTCAGGAACTCCACCGCCTCCAGCGTCTTTTCGCCGCGGTAGCGGCGGATGGAGTTCAGCGCCGTGCGCAGGAAATTCATCGACGATACGCCGGGAATTTCCACCGGGTACTGAAACGCCAGGAAGACCCCCTCGCCCGCGCGTTCATGGGCGCCGAGCTCCAGCAGGTTCTTGCCGCGATAGACGATCTCGCCCGCCGTCACCTCGTAACCTTCGCGGCCGGCCAGGACATAGGCGAGCGTCGACTTGCCGGAACCGTTCGGCCCCATGATGGCATGCACCTCGCCCTCGGCCAGTTCCAGGTCCAGCCCGCGGATGATCTCCTTGCCCTGCACACTGGCGTGCAGCCCGGTGATCCTGAGCATTGGTTCGGTCATAACGTCCTTTCGGGTCCTTCGACTTCTGTTATCCCACGCTGCCTTCGAGGCTGACGGCCAGCAGCTTCTGCGCCTCGACGGCGAATTCCATCGGCAGCTCCTGCAGCACCTGCTTGCAGTAGCCGTTGACGATCAGCGACACCGCGTCCTCCGCGCCCAGCCCACGCTGCATACAGTAGAACAGCTGGTCGTCGCTGATCTTTGAGGTCGTCGCCTCGTGCTCCACCTGGGCGCCGGGGTTTCCGACCTCGATATAGGGCACGGTGTGCGCCCCGCACTTGTCGCCGATCAGCAGGCTGTCGCACTGGGTGTAGTTGCGCGCGCCGTCCGCCCCGGCCAGCACCTTGACCAGCCCGCGATAGGTCTGCTGGCCGTGCCCGGCCGAAATGCCCTTCGAGATGATCGTGCTGGAGGTGTTCCGGCCGATATGGATCATCTTGGTCCCCGTGTCGGCCTGCTGATAGTTGTTGGTCAGCGCCACCGAATAGAACTCGCCCACCGAGTTGTCGCCCTCGAGCACGCAGCTCGGGTACTTCCACGTAATGGCCGAGCCGGTCTCTACCTGGGTCCAGGAAATCTTGGAGTTGCGGCCGCGGCAGGCGCCGCGCTTGGTGACGAAGTTGTAGATGCCGCCCTTGCCGTTCTCGTCGCCCGGATACCAGTTCTGCACCGTCGAGTACTTGATCTCGGCGTCGTCGTGGGCGATCAGCTCGACCACGGCCGCGTGAAGCTGGTTCTCGTCGCGCATCGGTGCGGTGCAGCCCTCCAGATAGCTGACATAGGAACCCTCGTCGGCAATGATCAGCGTGCGCTCGAACTGTCCGGTCTTGGCGGCGTTGATGCGGAAATAGGTCGACAGCTCCATCGGGCAGCGCACGCCCTTGGGCACGTACACGAAGGTGCCGTCGCTGTAGACCGCCGAATTGAGGGTCGCGAAGAAGTTGTCCTCGCGCGGCACCACAGTGCCGAGATACTTGCGTACCAACTCGGGGTGATCGTGAACCGCCTCGGATATCGAGGAGAAGATGACTCCGGCTTCGTTCAGCTTGTCCTTGAACGTGGTCGCCACCGAGACGCTGTCGAACACCGCATCCACCGCGACGCCTGCCAGGATCGCGCGCTCGTGCAGCGGAATGCCCAGCTTCTCGTACATTTCGAGCAGCTTCGGATCGACCTCGTCAAGGCTCTTCGGCCCGTCGTCGTCCGATTTCGGCGCGGCGTAATAATACGCGTCCTGGTAGTCGATCGGCTGGTGATGGACCATCGCCCATTGGGGCTCCTTCATGGTCAGCCAGTGCCGGTAGGCGCCCAGCCGCCATTCCAGCAGCCACTCGGGCTCCTTCTTCTTCGCCGAGATGAAGCGGACGGTATCCTCGTTCAACCCCTTGGGCGCGAGCGCCTGCTCGATATCGGTCGAGAAGCCGTACTTGTACTCGCGCTTCGTCGCGGTCCGGACGGTCTCTGGATGGGCAGCCATTACACCAACTTCCTCTGTCTGCGTTCTACTCGCCGGCGGCCACTACGCCGCGTCCTGCCGCTGGCGGGGGCGGCAGGAAATCCAAGCGCGGCGGCGCCATGTCGGCCAAGGTGATGTCCTGCAGCGCGGAGACCACGGCCTCGTTTATGCGCTGCCAGTTCGTCCGCGTCGGGCACAGCGCCTCGAAGTCGCAGCCGCCGCTGGTGTCCTCGACCGTGCATTCCGTCAGCCCGATCGGCCCGTCCACGGCACGGATGATCTCCGTCACACGAACCTCGTCGGCCTTCTTCAGCAGCGCGAAACCGCCATGCGCGCCGCGCTGCGAGTCCAGCAGTCCGGCGTGGGCAAGCACCTTCAGCAGCTTCGAGACCGTCGGCACCGGAAGCCCGCTGGCGAGCGCCATGTCCGGCGCCGTCAGCCGCATCCCCGGCCGGGTTGCGAACTGGGTCATGAGTACGATGCCGTAATCGGCCATCCGGCTCAGTCTGATCATCGCCCTCGTCCGTCCTTCCGGCCCTAAACAGGACCAATTCGGTACGGTTGGAAACATAAGATTTTCCGCCGGCCTGTCAACAGACTGGCCGGCGATTTCCATGCTTCTTTGTCCGTTTCTGAGGATTTTTCCTTAACTGACTGATTATACGTAATTCTGTCTACTCATTCGTCCAAAAGGGCTCATTCGTCCAGAAGGAGCGAGGTCGCACCGGCCCTCGCGCAACGCCTGACAACCGTCGGGATATCTTACACTTTCAGTTGCGCGCGCATGCTGCCGACCCCCAAGGTGTTGAAAACGTGGAAAAGTTAATAACTGGCACGGGAATTGCCTGGGCCCCCTCAAGCCAGAAAAATTCAAACGATAGGGGCACATGATGGAATTCGGCGCGAAACCAATCACACGGGGGCTTGCGGTCGCCTTTACGGCGCTTTGCCTTTCCGCCGCGCCGGCACTGGCGGACGTGCTGCTCATCACCAACGCGCCCGACAGCCGGCTGCTTCAGGTGTCGGACGACGGCAGCGCGGTAACGACCCTGGCCGGCCCTGCGAACGGGCTCGCCGACCCCACCTCTATGGCCTATGACGGCGCGGGCAACCTGTTCATCGCGAGCCAGGACAACAAGACCATCTACAAGCGCGCGCCCGACGGCACGATGGCCATCTATGCCAGCGGGCTGACGACGCTGCGCAATATGACGGTCTCTCCCACCGGGGAGGTCTATATGACCGAGACCCTGAGCGGGACCTCGATCCAGCGGGTCAACCCCGACGGCTCGCTGACCACCTTCGCTGCGGGATCGGGCGCCAGCGAGGTCATCTTCGACTCCTCAGGAACCCTGATTTATACCTCGGGGCTGAAGGTCTATACCCATGACCTGGGTACCGACACGTCGACCGAGTTCGCCGATCTCACCGCCACGGCGATCGCCGGCGCCATCAACGGCCTTGCGCTCGACGCGGCGGGAAATCTTTACGGCTCGCTGAACTTTACCAACAAGGTCGTCGAGATCGGGTTCGACGGCACGGTCGCCGATTTCATCACCGCCAACCTGGACCGCCCGTCGGGCATCCTTTTCGAGGACTCGGGCACCGTGCTGGTCACCAACTTCGTCGTTTCCGGCGATGTGAACCGATACGCCGCCGACGGCACGTTCGTCGAAACGCTGATTTCCGGGCTCCTGCAGCCCAAATCTGTGGTTACGGCGCAGGGCGCGCCGGTGGTGACGCCGGAACCGCCGGAACCGGTACCGGAACCCGCAACGCTGTTTATCCTCGGCGCCGGCCTTGCCGCCGGGCTGCGCTTCCGCCGCAAGGCGAAGGGCTGACCCGCCAGCGCTCAGACGAAATCCGCCTGCCGGCGCAGGATCGCGCCCGGCAGGCGGCGGCCCTTCAGTCTCCGTGACCGTCAGCTCGGCAGGAACTTTTCGGCATGGACGCGGGCGTCCTCGATGCCGTGATCGTGCAGCCACTCCTCCGCGACCTCGATCATCGGCGGCGGGCCGCAGAGATAGACCTGCTGGCCGGCGTCCACCTGGTCGAAGCGCAGCATGGAGGTGACGTGCCCCGTCGCCCCGCCCCACCCGGGACCGGGTTCAACGACGGACCGCTCGATCGCGAGGTCGATGCCCTTCTGCGCATAGCCGCCAAGCTGCTCCAGCGCGAATAGCTCGTCCTCCGCATTCGCGCCCAGCAGCAGCCGCACCTTCTGGTCCGTGGCCCCGGTCGCGGCCATGTGGTCCAGCATCGACAGCATCGGGGCGAGCCCGGTGCCGCCCGCCACCATGAGGATCGGCGTCGTCGGTCGGCGCAGGTAGAACCGCCCGAAGGGGCCGGTCATGGTGACGGCGTCGCCCGGCCGGGCGGCGTCGCGCAGCCACGCGCTCATCACGCCCTCCTCCAGCAGCTTGACGTAGAAGCGGCAGGGCCCCGGCCCTGGCGCATTGGCGAAGGAGTAGGACCGCCGCTCATGCGTGCCCGGCACCGACAGATGCACGTACTGTCCGGGGAGGAACGGCACCGGCGGCGCATCCGGGGTCATGTCGAGATCGAGCCGCACGACCGTGCTCGACACCTTCTCCACCGCCGCGACCGTCGTTTCCCACGTCCCCGGTTCCGCCTTCACCGAAAGACGCGATTCATAAGGGTACTCGATCACGCAATCGGATTTAACGTGCATGCGACAGGTCAGCACCTCGCGCCGCGCCGCTTCTTCCGCCGAGAGGGCTTCGTCCGAATAGTCATCCAGCGCGTACTCGCCCTGCGTGCAGGTCGCCTTGCAGGTGGCGCAGGCGCCTTCGATGCAGTCTGTCAGGATGCGTATCTTGTTCTTCAGGCAGGCGAGATAGATCGTGTCGGCTTCCGCCGCCTGAATGGCGACGCTGCGCCCGTCCTCAAACACGATGGTGACGGTGTGGGTGGTCATGGAACTCCGTGAAATTCGGGGTCAGTCCGGTATCAGCAGCGGCTTGACGGCCTCGCCGGCCAAGATCAGCGCGAAGCCGCGCCTCGCGTCGGAGAGCGGCAGGACGTGGCTGCGGATGGGGTCGAGATCGACCGCCTTTCCCGCCACCAGTTCGCTCGCCCGCTGCCAGGTGTCCCAGATGCGGCGGCCGTGGATGTTCTGCATTTCCGGGCATTTGAGCAGCCAGCGTGTGAAATCCACCGGGATCGCCGCCGGCGGCGCCCCGACCAGCCGGAAGTCCCCGCCCTTGGCCAGCGCGTCGAACGCGGCGTTGAACCCCGCCTCCGAGCCCGAAAACTCGATGGCGACATCGACGCCATTGCCGCCGGTCGCCTGCATCGCCGCCTCGGCGGCGCCGTGCAGCTTTGCGTCGACGCAGAGATCGGCGCCCATCTCGCCGGCCGTCTTCAGCCGCAGCCCGTTCATGTCGCAGGCGATGACGGTCAGCGCGCCGAGGGCCCGGCAGGCGGCGACGCACATCAGCCCGATCGGCCCGCAGCCGTTGATCAGCACGCTGCGTCCCGCGACGCCGCCGCCGGCCAGCGCCGCATGCACGGCGATGCCGAACGGCTCCATCATCGCGGCCGTCTCGAAGCCCATGGCAGGCGGAATCTGCCAGGCGATCCGCGCCGGCACCGTGACGTACTCGGCGAACGCCCCGTCGATATCGATTCCGGGATACGTGGTATCGGTGCAGAGATGCGCCTTCCCAAGCCGGCACGGCCGGCAGGCGCCGCAATAGATATGACTCTCCAGCGCCACCCGCTCGCCGACGGCCGGTGTCCCCACCCCGGAGCCTACGGCGTCGACCGTACCCGATGCCTCATGACCGAGGGTCCGCGGCAACGCCATGCGGCGCGCCATGCGCGGCGCCCAGTGGTAGATCTGCATGTCGGTGCCGCAGATGCCCGCCGCGGCGACCTTGAGCCGGATTTCGCCCGGGCCGGGATCGCGCGGCTCTCGGCGGCATATCTCGATGCCGTCCTCGCCGGGTTCGACCTTGCAGACTGCCAGCATCGGCTTCGTCCCGCTTACAGGTGATAGACGTCTACGGGGCCTTCCAGCCGCTCGTCGATGAAGGTGACCTTCTTGCGGGCGATCCGCAAGCCGTCCCCGGTCTGCCGGAGGACGTAGTCGTAAAGGCTCGCCCGCGTCTGGCCGCCCTTCCGGCTGTAGGAATGGATCAGCGCGTTGGCAAAGGCAGAGACTTCCTCGCCGTTCACCGTGTCGACCAGCACGTTGCCGATCACGTGCACCGTGCGCTCCAGCGGCACGGACGCGTATGAATCGCGGGATTCGATCCGGAAGATGCGGTCCTCGATATGGCCGCGATTGCGCAGATAGAGCAGGTTGAGCTGCGTCTCCGGATCGTCGGTGGTTTCTTCCTCGCTGGCCCAGGCAGGCGCCCAGAACACCGCATCCTCGGTGAACAGGGCGATCCAGTCGTCCCACGCGCGCCGGTCCAGCAGCGTCGCATCGCGGTAGATCAGTTCCTCGACCTCGCGCTTGAGCCCGTCGCTCATCTCCATGATGCCCTGTCCTTCCCGCCGTCGGGTCAGTCGTTGCGCCCGGCGGCCATCAGCGTCCGCCAGCGGCGGTAAAAGCCGTGATACAGCGTTTCGAAATCCCAGTTCCGCATGCTCGTCCGGGCCGCGCAACCGATGGCGGCGGCGTCCTCGTCGGGGCCTTCGATCATGGTCGCGTAGCCGCGGCCGAACTCGTTCCACCGCGCCGTCGTCGCCATGCCGCCGTCATAGGTGTCCTCCAGCGCCGCGACGTCGTCGGACGTCGCCATGCCCGAGGTCAGGTAGAAATCCTCGAACTTGCGCAGCCTTGCGGCGCGGGCTTCCGCCGGTTCCCCTTTCGGCGCGATGCAGTAGACCGTCACCTCGAACCGGTCGGGGCCGAGCGGCTTCACCTTGCGAATCTGGGTGGAGGGGTTGTCCATGATCATGACGTTGGGGAAGACCGCCAGGTTGCGGCCGCGCTCGAGAATCCACTTCACCTTCGCGGGCGGGAATTCCTTCTCGAACCGTTCCTTCTGCCCCCAGATGGGACGGACCTCCGGCGTGGTGTGGGTGGCCCAGATCATCATGTGCCCCCGCCCCAGGTCGTAGCCGCCGGTCGCCACCTTGCCGGTGATCCGGCCGCCCTCCGTGCGCGCCATGCCGCTGCTGGAATCGCGCGCCTCGCGCGCGCCGACGGTCGCGGCGAACACCCGGTGCACGGTGGAGACGTGATAGCCGTCCACCGCGTTCTCGAGCTGCATCTTCCAGTTGCCGCGGATCGTGTAGGTGGAATAGCCGCGCACCACCTCAAGCCCCGCCGGCGACTGGTCGACCAGCAGATCGATGAAAGTCTTGGCGGCGTCGAGGTAATCCTCCAGCGTCTCCACACCAGGATTGAGGCTCGCGAAGACGAAGCCACGATAGCTCGCCACCGTCTTCACCTCGGTCAGGTTGAACTGCGCGCGGTCGAAGCCGTCCTGGGGAAAGCCCTCGTCCTCGCCCTTGATGCGGACGCAGCGGCCGTCGCAATTATAGGCCCAGCCGTGGAAGCGGCAGGTCATGACCCTGGCGTTGCCGCGCTTGAACGGGGTCAGGATCGCCGCCCGGTGCGAACAGGCGTTGATGAAGCATTTCAGCCCGCCGTCCTTCTGCCGGCTGACGAAGACCGGCTGGCGGCCGATCTCCGTGGCATAGTAGTCCCCTTCCTTCTCCACCTGGCTTTCATGGCAGAGATAGACCCAGCCGCTTTCGAAAATGCAGGTCATCTCCGCGTCGTACACCGCCGGATCGCTGTAGACCGAGCGGTCGACGCGGAAGCTTCGTTCCTCCGGCCGGTCGTCCACCAGCGCGGAAAAATCCCTTTCGATCGGATTACCGTCCATATCGTCCTCCCGCTGCGCCTATCGCGCGCCTGTACCGTCCCCTGCGCCGCCTGGCAGCGCGTCGACGGGGCAACCGGCCGCGACCGACAGATCGCGCGCCGCCCGCAGCAGCCTCGCAACACATCGCTCGCGGTGCGCACCGACGAGCCGCGTCTGTGGGCCGAACAGCGAGACCGCGCCGCGCACCGAGCCCGTCTGGTCGAAGACCGGCGCGGCCAGCGACGCGGCGCCGTCGATGATCTCGGCCACCGATGCGCCATAACCCAGCCGGCGCACCTCGGCAAGATCGGCTTTCAGCTTCGAGCGCGCATCCGGCCTCAGCGGATCGAGCACCAACGCGCGCGCATCCGCGTCCATGAATGCGAGGATCGCCTTGCCGGAGGCGCCGACCGCAAGCCTTTCCACCCAGCCTGCCCCTCGCGTGAAGACCAGGGCCTCGGGGCTGGGCCGCTCGAACACGCAGACACGGGTCCGCGCATCCTCGCCGATCAACAGAAGGGCGACGGTCTCGCGCGTCTCCCGCCACAGCCCTTCAAGCACCGGGCCGGCCAGGGTGGGAAGATCGGCGCGGCCCAGCCAGGAGCGCGCCAGCTCGACCACGCGAAATCCGAGGACGAAACGCTGCGGCTCGCCGACCGACCGCACGAGCCCCTTTCCCTCGAGCGTATGCAGCAGCCGGTACAGCGTCGGCCGGCTGAGACCGAGCGCGCGTTCCATCTCCACCACGCCCGAAGGCGCTTCCGCGCGTGACAGGTAACCTAGTATATCGGCCGCCCGCTCCACCGCCCGGACAGTCTCTCCAACCGCTGCCTGCGCCTGCATCGCCACAGTCTTCGCCCTGCCCTATGTCCGCCATATGGACGGAATGTCCGAACATGATAGGCGATACCATCGCCGCTGTCAGCCCCGCTCGGGCATGGCGTCCGGAGCGATTTCAGAAAGAAGGCTTCCGCCTGACGCCGTATTAGGCAATACTTCCCGCCAATCAGCACAAGCGGTCGAATCCCGCGAGCACGAGGCTTGGAGGCTCCCTTTGAAGGGCGCGACGATTCTGTTCTCTGAAATGTCCCCCGATCTCGACTGGGAGGACGACTTCAACAAATGGTACGATACGCATCGCATCCCCCAGCGGATGCAGGTGCCGGGCTTTATCAGCGCACAGCGATACCGCAACACCGAACGCCCGAACTACCTAGCCTTCTACGAGCTCGAGTCGTCGGCGGTGCTGGAAAGCGAGGCCTATCTGAAGGTCGACGCCCAGCCGCACGCGACGACCCGCTGGATGCTCAACAACGTGCAGGGCCAGACCCGCTACCTCGCCAACCAGATCGCGGAGGCCACGCGCGGCAGCGATCCCGAGGCGCTGATGGATTTGCCGATCATCTACGCCGTGTTCTTCAGCGTCCCGGACGACCGCGCCGCCGAGTTCAACGAATGGTACGACACCGAGCGCGTCCCCATGCTGCTGAAATGCGAGAGCTGGCAGATGGTGCGCCGCTTCGAAGTCTACGAAGGGGACCCCCAGCCATGGACGCACCTGGCGGTCAGCTATCTCAGCGACATTTCGGCGCTGGATTCGCCTGAGCTGGATGCCGCGCGCAACAGCGACTGGTGCAAGCGTCTTTCGGAAGAGCCGTGGTTTCAGGCCAGCTATCTGATCTTCGAACGGTTCGGCGAACGCTTCGAACGTGACGCGGGCTGACATTCCGTTGCCGCGCGACAGACCACTTCAAAGGCGGCAGCAGTTCGGCTACAGTTATTCGATTCATGTTTATTCAGGGGACAATCCCCGACAGCGCTTTCGCAAGGGAGAAAACATATGAAAATCGGATTAATCGGGATGGCCGCGGCCGCCGCCTTCGCGGCCCAGGCCGCGTCTGCTCAGACCATCGCTATCGGCTCCACCAAGGGGACCGCGGTCGGCCAGATGGCGTCGATCCTCGCCAAGGTCGTTTCCTCCAATGCCGACGGGATGCAGCTCCGGCCGAAAAACATGGGCGGCACGCAGAAATACATTCCCGTGGTCAATGCGGGAGAGGTCGAGTTCGGCATCGCCAACATCGTCCAGACCTCGATGGCCTTCAGAGGGACCGGACTTTCGCAAGGCAAGGACTACAGCAACCTGCGGGTCGCCGCCACGCTGATGGCGTTCCGCAACGGCTTTCTCGTCAGGAACGATTCCAAGATCAGGAAGATCGCCGACTTGAAGGGGATGCGCGCGCCGAGCGGTTTCAACGCGGCGCCCCTGTTCGCCAGTTTCTTCGAGGGCATGCTGGCCAATGGCGGGCTATCGATGAAGGACATGCAGGGCGTGCCGGCGATCGGGCTGAGCCAGAGCTGGGACCTGCTGAAGCAGGGCAAGGTGGATGTGGTCATCACCGCCGTGGGCGCGGCCCCGACGCGGGAAATGAACACCCGCATTCAAAGCGGCACCCGTTTCCTCAACTTCGACAAGGATGGTCCCAACGCACAGAAGACGCTCGACATGCTCCAGGGCGTCTACTACGCGGGTGTGAAACCATCCAAGAATTTTTCCTCGATCAAGGGGCCGACGACGACGCTCGGCTATGATTTCATGCTGTTCACCAGCAAGACGGTCAGCAACGAGGTCGTCGCAAAGGCGCTGAAGGCGATCTATGACGGGGAGAAGGAGATCAAGGCCTCCAGCCCCCTCTGGACGAATTACGGCTCCAAGGGCATGGCCAAGGATGTCAAGCTCGCCTACCACCCCGGCGCGGAAGAATTTTACAAGAGCGTGGGAATCTGGAAGCGATAGGCGGATTCCGTACATGACGAACCGGGGCGGCATTCGCAGAATGCTGCCCCTTATTGCGACGCCGGTTCGTCGTGAACGACCCGATCCGATCCGGATGCCCAATGGCCGATAATCCGCAGCTTCGCGATCCAGAAAGCACCAGCGCCGGCGCCGGCAGCGCATTGCCCCGGAGCTGGCAGAAAGCCGCCACCGTGATGGGGTTCATGCTGGCGGCGATCGCGCTGTCGTTTTCCGCCGAGCTGCATCTCAAGGCAGGATTCGCCCTGTTCACGGAACAGGCGCTGCACGCCATCCTCGGTCTGGCCGTCGCGAGCGTTTTCATCAAGGTGCGGTTCTCCGCCCGCATGCGGCAGGACCGCGTGCCCTGGTACGACTGCATCTTCGCCGCCGCCGCGCTTTTCGTGGGCAGCTTCCTCGCCTGGCGCTACCCGGTCCTGGCGGACGACTTCTACACGCTGCGGAACGAAGCCTTCGCGCTCGGCATCGTGCTGGTGCCGCTGACATTCGAGGCGCTGCGCCGCACGGCGGGCGTCAGCCTGACGATCATCCTGCTCAGCTTCATTCTGTACGCGCTGTTCGGCGACATCATTCCTGGCAAGCTTCAGGCGCTGACCCAGCCTTTCGTCGCGCTGTTCGCCTATCTGGCCATCGACAATGTGGCCCTGGTGAGCCTGCCGCTGAAGATCATCAGCACCATCGTCGTCGCCTACATCTTCTTCGGCCAATTGCTGCTGAGGTCCGGCGGTTCCGAATGGTTCACCGACATCGCCACGGCGCTGATCGGCCGCCAGCGCGGCGGCGCCGCCAAGATCGCCGTCGTGGCGTCCGGCCTGTTCGGCTCCATTTCCGGCACGGCGGTCGCCAACGTCGCCTCGACCGGCGTCATCACCATCCCGATGATGAAACAGGCCGGCTACGAACCCAAGGTGGCCGGCGCGTTCGAGGCGGTTGCCTCCACCGGCGGGCAGATCATGCCGCCGATCATGGGCGCCGCGGCGTTCCTGATGGCGGAGATGCTGCAGGTCGGCTACGCCGACGTCGTGCTGGCGGCGCTGATCCCTGCCCTGCTCTACTATTTCGCGGTTTTCATCTACGCCGATCTCGAAGCGGCGCGGAAGAACATCGCGCGGGTCCCCGAAGAGCTGATCCCGCCGATCCTCCGGGTGCTGAGGGAAGGTTGGTTCTTCATGCTCCCCTTCGCGCTGCTGATCTACGCCCTGTTCTGGATGAACCGTTCGCCGGAGGAAGCGGCGCTGTGGTCGGGCGCCGCCGTCATCGTCGTCAGCTGGGTGTTCGGATACAAGGGCCACCGCATCACCCCGCGCGAGATCGTCGGCTGCGTCCGCAGCACCGGCGAGAACGCGGTGGATATCGTCATCATCGGCGGCATGGCCGGCATCATCCTCGGCGTCATGGGCACCACCGGGCTCGGCGACAGCCTGACCTTCGTGCTGGTCCAGTTCGGCGAAGGCAACCTGCCGGCGCTGCTGGTGCTGACGGCAATCATCTGCATCGTGCTCGGCATGAGCATGCCGACCACCGCGATCTACCTGCTGGTCGCCGCGATCGCCGCCCCGCCGCTGATCAAGCTTGGCGTCAACCCGATGGCCGCGCATATGTACGTGTTCTATTTCGGCATCGTGTCGCTGATCACGCCGCCCGTGGCCGTCGCCGCCTTTGTCGCGGCCAACCTCGCGGGCGCCAGGCCGATGGAAACGGCCGTGACCTCCGTCCGCATCGGCTGGACGGCGCTGGTCGTTCCGGTGATGTTCGTGATGTCCCCCAACCTGATCATGCAGGGCACCGTGATCGATGCGGGGCTTGCCGTGGTTACGGCGGTGGCGGGGGTATGGTTCGCGTCGGCGGGGCTGATCGGCTATCTATTCCGGCCGATGGGGCCGCTGCTGCGCATCGGCTTCACCACTGCGGGGCTCGCCCTGCTGATTCCGGCCCAGGCGTTCGATGGCGCCGGATGGGTGGAGCTCGCCGGCGTGCTCTCCGCGCTGATGTTGATCGGCAAGGAATTGTTCGACCGCCGCCGCCGGCCGAAACCTGCCTGACGACGCTTAACACAATTCGGTGACCGGACGGTGACCGACCCTGGCGGCTGTTGGCAGCGCGCGTGCGTTCTGCGAAACTTCTCCCCATCTCCGCGTTCCGGAAAAAGGACCTTTTGGATGAAGCGCTCAGCCCTCATCGTTGCCGCACTCGCCCTGCCGCTGATCGCCGGGAACCCCGCCGCCGGCCAGGGAACCGCTCCATCTCCCGCTGCACCCGCCGATGCGGTTGTCGCCACCGTCAACGGCCAGGAAATCACCGGCGCCGACGTGCAGGATTTCTTCGAGACCCTGCCGCCGCAGTACCGCCAGATGCCGATGGAGCAGATCTATCCGCAGCTCGTCGAACGGCTGATCGACCAGCGGCTCCTGGCCGGCGCCGCGCGCAGCTCGGGCGTCGCCGACACGCCGGAGTTCAAGAAGCAGATGAAGATGCTGACGGACGGGCTGCTGCAGGAAGCCTATCTGAAGGAGCAGATCGGACCGCAGCTTTCCGAGGAACGGCTGCGCGAGGAATACCGGCGCCGCACCGCGCTGGAGCCTAAGCGCGAGGAAGTCCGCGCCCGCCACATCCTGCTGAAGACCCGCGAAGTCGCCGTCACCGTCATCGCCGAGCTCAAGGGCGGCGCCGATTTCGCGAAGGTCGCGGAGGAAAAATCCACCGGCCCGTCATCGCGCAACGGCGGCGACCTCGGCTTCTTCGCCAGGGAACAGATGGTGCCGCCCTTTTCCGAAGCCGCCTTCGCGCTGAAGGCGGGCGAGATGACCGACGAGCCGGTGCAGACGCAGTTCGGCTGGCACGTCATCAAGGTCGAGGAACGCCGCATGGCAGGCAGCCGCCCCTTCGAGGAGATGGAGGAGCAGCTGCGCCAGGAGATCAGCGAGAAGGCCTACACAGAGACCCTGCAGGGGCTGCGCTCCAAGGCCAAGATCACCATGCCTGGCAGCAGCGGAATCCAGCGCGTTCAGTAGGGCGTTCGCGCCTTACTTTTTGCCGTCCCAGGCGTCGATCGCTTCCTTGGCGTTGCGGAACGCGTCGACCCCGGCGGGGATGCCGCAATAGATGGTGGCGTGGATCAGCGCCTCCTTGATCTCCTCCACCGTGCAGCCGTTCTGCAGCGCGCCGCGGGTGTGGCCCTTCAGCTCGTTCATCTTGCCCAGCGCCGTGAGGATGCAGAGATTCATCAGGCTCCGTGTCTTGCGATCCAGCACGTCGGCACCGCGCGCCCAGCCGTACCCCCAGCAATATTCGGTGACCATGTCCTGGATGGCGGCGGTGAAATCATCGGTCATGGCCTTCTCGATCTGCGGGTCGACCCACTGGGCGCCGAGCACCTCGCGGCGCACCGCCATACCATCCTTGTGCAGCTTTTCGTTGGTAACGGTCATTCCGGTCTCCCTCGGTTTCAAAGCGTCTTGTAGAAGCGCGATCGCCGCCGAACATAGACGACGCGGTGGGGGTTGAACCACGACTCCGCGGCGAATTTCATCCGCGCGTCACGCTGGCGGGCCGCGTCCACGGCGGACGATTCCAGCGCATGCTCGCCGGCGAGGTAGTGCAGCATCATGTGCGTATGCCGTTCCGGGTCCCAGTCCATCACGTCGAAACGCCGGACCATCAGCCAGTCCTCGCCGGCCAGCAGCGCATCGGCATGCTCGTTGTCGAACCAGTCCTCGAATTCGCCGCAACGCTCCATCGGCACGGTCAGGAACACGCAGTAGATCACCGGCGCATCCAGCGCCGCGACCTCGTCGCCGTCCCGCGCTTTGGCGAAGCGCTCCGCCGCGATATAACGGGTGAATCCGGATATGCGGCTCAGCATGTCCCGCGTCGCATCGTCCGGCGTCAGCTTGCGCGAGCGGTATTCGTCGCAGTCCAGCGCATCCGCCCCCGAGAGCTCGTAGACCGCCAGATAGTGCGGCCCGGCCCCGGACCGGTAACGCATGGCGCTGAGGAACCCCGGCACGCCCTGGACGTGGCTCGGCGTATGGTGATTGTCATACCAGTCGTTGAACGCGTCCTCGCCGCCGTCCGGCGGAGTCATCTCCGAGAACAGGACGGCCTTGCCCTTGATGTCCTGCATCGCCCGCGCCGCCGACCCCCAGCCGCTATGCCTGGCCCAGCGCCCGGCACGCCGCGTCCAGCGCCCTCACCGTCTCTTCGAGATCGGCGTCGCTGTGCACGCCGGACAGGAACCGCCGCACCCCCGGCAGGACGTAGAGCCCATTCAGCATCTGCTGACGATCCAGCTCGCGCGTGCGCGCCATATCGGCCGCCATCATGTCGGCATGTGTGCGTGGCGCGGCCTTCATGAACACGATCTGCCACAGCGAGGCATTGCCGATGGCGAGCGCCGGCAGGCCGTGCCTGTCCAGCACCGACTGGCATTCGGCGCGCAGGCTGTCCGCGCGGCCGTTCAGCGACTCATAGAATCCCGGCCTGCGCAGCTCGGCCAGCGTCGCCAGCCCGGCGGCGCAGCCGACCGGATTGCCGTGCAGCGTGCCGTTGATATAGGCGTAGTCCGCCTTGCCCCGGTTGCGCGGATTGCACTGCTCGATCAGCTCGGCGGGCCCTGCGACACAGGCGACGGGTCCGCCCCCGCCGACGATCTTGCCGTAGGAGGCGAGGTCGGGCTTTACCCCGAAATATTCCTGCGCGCCGCCCCAGGCGAGGCGGAAACCCGTCACCACCTCGTCGAACACCAGCAGCACGTCGTTGTCGGAGCACAGCTTGCGCAGGCCCGCCAGGTACCCGTCGTCGGGAAAAATGATGCGCTGCGCCGGCTCGACCACGACGGCGGCGAGGTCGTCGCGGTGCGCCTCCACGATGCGGCGAATGGTGTCGAGATCGTTGAACGGCGCGATCAGCACCGACTCCGGCAGCCCTGCCGGAATGCCGCCGGTATCCGGCCGGCCCGCCGGATAGTTCGAGGCCGCGCTCGGCGAGACGCTGATATTGGAATAGTCGTGGTTGCCGTGATAGCCGCCCTCGCATTTCAGGATCTTGCTGCGTCCCGTATAGGCGCGCGCGATCCGCATGGCATAGAACGTGGCTTCCGATCCCGTCGTCGCGAAGGTCACCTTCTCGGCGCAGGGAATGGCGTCGACCAGCTCCGCGGCCAGCCGGATGCATGCCTCGTTCAGCGTGCCGAAGAAATGAAGTCCCCTGCCCGCCTGTTCGCGCACGGCCTCGACCACGCTGGGAAAGGCATGGCCGAGGATCAGCGCGCCGGCGCCGCCGACATAGTCGATGTACCAGCGCCCGTCGACGGCCTGCAGCTTCGAGCCCTCGCCGCGGCGGATGACGAAGCGCACGTCGTCCGGCAGCGAGTAACCGCCGAGCCCGGCGCCCGGCAAAACCCGTTCGGCCAGCGCGTAGTATTCCTGCTGGGTCATCTCCGCCCCGGCGGCGGGCGATTTTTCGGCAACGATATCGGCTGGAGTCATGGTGTTTTCCGCATGTATGGGCCAAGGCGCGGCCCGGAGTTCAGGCTAAAGGGTCCGCCCCGTCTCCTGCAAGCGCGCAGGCGGTTATGCAAATCGTCCGTCCCGGCGACAGATCAGCGCGCCCGACTCGTGAACTTCGACGCGCCACCCCGGCGGAATCACCGAGGTGCCCCCCGCCTCCTCGACGATGGCAGGGCCGCCGAAGACGCATCCCGCCGGCAGGCGCGCCCGATCCAGCACGGGGCAATCGCACCAGCCGTCGTCGAACCAGACCTTGCGGGTCTCGATGGCAGGATCGCCGTTCTGCTCCTGCGCAAAGACGAGGGCAGGCTTGTCGACGATCCCCAGCGCCACGAGCCGGATGTTCACGATCTCGACGTCGTTATTGAGATCGGCATGGCCGAAGGTCAGCTCATGCGCGGCGGCGAAGGCGCGGCGCAGCCCGTCCCACCCCGGCGCGTCGGGATCGACGCCGACCGCGAGCGTATAGGACTGGCCGACATAGCGGGCGTCCACGGCGAAGGCGTAATGCCGGCGGTCGACGGCGAACCCCTCCTCGTCCAGCGTCGCCGCCGCCTCGTCTTGCATCCCGGCGGCAACACGCCGCAGTTCCTTCTCCGTCAGCGCTCCAAGCCGTCCGCCCCAGGCGCGCACGTAATCGTGGCGCGCATCGGCGAGCAGCTGCCCCAGCGCGGACAGATGGCCCGGAAAGCGCGGCACGATCACGTTCGGAATCGCCAGCTCCTCGGCCACCAGGAACACGTGCATCGGCCCCGCCCCGCCGAACCCGAGCAGCGCGAAGTCGCGCGGATCGAAACCGCGATGAACCGACACCTCGCGCACCGCGCCCGCCATCTTGGCCACCGCGATCCGGATCACGCCATCGGCCAGCGTCACCGGGTCGCCGCCACCGAGCGCTTCCGACAGTTCCGCGAAGGCCGCCTCCGCCGCCGCCCCGTCGAGGCGAAGCCCGCCGGCCAGCGACCGTTCGGTGGGCAGCCGGCCGAGCACAAGATTGGCGTCGGATATGGTCGGCTCGGTCCCGCCCCGGCCGTAGCAGGCGGGCCCGGGCAGCGCGCCGGCGCTTTTCGGGCCGACTTCCAGCGCGCCGTCCTCACGCACCCAGGCGACGGACCCGCCGCCCGCGCCGATGGTGTGGATGTCGAGCTGGGCGACCTGCAGCGGGCAGGCGTCGATCTGGTTGTCGTGGGAAATTCGCGGCGCGAGGTTGTGGATCAGGGCCACGTCGGTGCTGGTCCCGCCCATATCGAAAGTGATGCAGTCGCGAATGCCCGCCATCTCGCAGACCCTTACCGCACCGCCGACGCCGCCGACCGGGCCCGACAGGAACGTGCCGGCCGCGAAGCCGGCCGCCTGATCGAGGGTCATCGCCCCGCCGTTGGAGCCCATCACGTTGACCGGCGCCGCCACCCCGTGCGCCGCCAGTTCCGCCGCCAGCCGTTCAAGATAGGCGACGACCACCGGAGTCAGATAGGCGTTGAGCACGCAGGTGGAGAAGCGGTGGAACTCACCCCGCTCGCTCGCCACCGCGGTCGAGCGGCAAACCGGTACGCCATCCAGCAGATCCTGCAGCGCGGCCGCCGCGGCACGCTCGTTGGCGTCGTTGGCATAGGCGTTGAGGAAGCCGACGGCGACGGATTCCACGCCTTCGCGCCTCAGCGTCTCCGCGACATGGGAAAAGTCGATCCCTGCCGCGTCGACCAGCACCGTCCCGTCGGCGGCGACGCGTTCCGCCACCTCCAGCCGCAGCGGGCGGTCGACCAGCGGTGCTGCGCGGACGAAGCGGATATCGAACAGCCCGCCGGTCAGGCGGCGCGTGCGGCCGATCTCCAGCGTATCGCGGAAACCTTCGGTCGTGACCAGCGCCGTCTTCGCGCCCTTGCGTTCCAGCAGGGCGTTGGTGGCGATGGTGGTGCCGTGAACGAAGGCACGGATCGCCCCCGGTTCGATGCCGAGCTCCGCCAGCGCGCCAACCACGCCTTCCCACTGCCGGCCCGGCAGCGACGGCACCTTTGCGCTGAGCAGCGCCTGGCTTTTGGTGTCCAGGCAGAGAACGTCGGTGAAGGTGCCCCCGACATCGACGCCGATGAGGTAGCGCGGCTGTTCCCTCATCATCACACCGGCGGCGACGCGGCAACGCGGCGAAGCTGCACGACATCGCCGGCGCCCGCTCCGAGAATGCGCAGCGCCGAGGGACCGACCGTCACCGCGTCCCCGTCGCCGTCGCCGATACGCGCCCAGCCGCGCAACGGCGCGGCGGCGGGACCGCACAGCTCCACCAGGCCGCCTTCCGCCGCGCCCAGGCGTTGGGCCAGCCCGCGCGGCAGGAGAAAGCAGCGCCGCGGGCCGTCGAATAGTTCCTCGTTGCCCGGATTGACCGCGACGCGCAGCCGTGCCGCCTCCAGCGATGCTCGCTTTGCCGCCGTGTCCATCACGTGCGGCGCACCGTCGCCGCCGAGGACGACGCCGTACCGCTCCGCCGCCTGTTCGGCCGAAAGGTAGCCGCGCCGTACGTCGGCCGCGACGCGCGCCGGGTCGCGCCTCAGCGCGTCGCCGTGACCGCCGCCGCCCGCCGTCTCCTCGCGCACGATGTCGCCCGGTCGCAGGGGAAAGCCCGAAACCTTGCCGGGCACGTCGGACGGCTCCACCGTCTCGCCGGCGCGGATCACCGTGAAGCGGTTGGCCGCGCTGGCCGCGCCGCCCGCCACGCCATAGGGCGGGATCGCATTCTTTTCCGACAGCACCGAAAGCGTCGCGCCGTCCTTGAGAATTCGGATGTCGCGACGCAGCCCGAACCCGCCGCGATATGCGCCGTCGCCGCAGGATCCCTGGCGGATCTCGCAGCGTTCCACACGAAGCGGGTACTGCGCCTCCACCGTCTCCGCCGACTGGATGGAGTTGAAATCGCCCTCGTTGTAGCTGCGCACCGCGTTGCTGCCGTCCACGCCATGCGAGGCGCCGGTGCCGCCCGCCGGCCATTCGTAATGAATCCACGACCCGCCGCCGGGACGCGGTCCGGCGATATGGACATGGTTCGCCCCGCCCTTCAGGTCGCCGACGCTCATCTCCGGCACCACCTGCCCCATCGCCGCGGCGACGACCGAGTCGATCAGGAACTTCACCTCCGCCATGCCACCGCAGGGCGCGTTCTCGCGCGCATTGATGAAGCTGCGCTCGGGCGCGATCACCGAGATCGGATCGAACGAGCCGTGGTTGATCGGGGTCCTGGGGTCCAGGAACGCCTTGACGATGGTGCCCACCGCGTTGAACGCCATTGCCGGCCCGCAATTGGTCGGCCCGTTGGTCTGGACCGAGGTTCCGGTGAAATCCGCCGCAATCGCGTCTCCCGCCACGGTCAGCTTCAGGCGCACGACCAGCGGGTCGGGGTTGGAGCCGTCGCTCTCGATATAGCCTTCGGCGAAATAGTCGCCGTCCGGACATTCCGCGATCCGCGCCCGCATCTGGCGTTCGGACCGCGCCATCAGCTCCTCGATCCCGTCCAGCAGCGCGCCGCCGCCGAACCGCGCGAACAGCCGGCCGAGATGTTCCGCCGCCTTGCGGCCGGTGCCGAGCATGGCGTTGAAGTCGCCGATACGCTCCTCCGGCCCGCGCATGTTGGACCACAGCAGGCCGAGCACGCCCCCGTCCATCCGGCCGCGATGGCAGATGCGGGTCGGCGGAATGCGGATGCCTTCCTGGCAGATCTCCTTCACCCGCCCGGACAGGCTGCCCGGTGTCATCCCGCCGACATCGTTCCAGTGGCAGCGGATGGCGGCGAACATCGCCAGCTTTCCGTCGTGGAACACCGGGTGCAGCAGCAGCACGTCGTTGAGATGCGTGCCCCCGCTATAGGGATCGTTGTGCAGGAACAGGTCGCCTTCATTGATGTCGCCCTCGAAGGCGCGGACGACCTCCCGGGTCGAATAGGGCACGGCGAAGATATGGATCGGATGATCGGCCAGCCCCTGCGCCACCTGGCGGCCGTCGGCCGACATCAGGGCGCAGGAGAAGTCGTGACCCTCGTAGATGATGGCCGCGTAGGACGAATGGATGATGTTCGCCCGCATCTCGTTGACCACGGCGATCAGCGATTCGCGGATCAGCTCCAGCCGGACCAGCTCGTTCATCGGTTCGTCGCGCCTTTCATCGCGGCCGGACGTTATCACCACCCCCTGGCCGCGCCAACAGAATTTTACACTAGTGTAAAATTCTGGCGCCCTTCCCGAAACCCCTGTAAAACCGCCCTGGATGATCGCGCTCGCCTTCCCCGACGGCGCCGGCACCGTGACCGGCTTAGCACAACTCGTCGAAGCGGGCGCGCGCCGGGGCAGCGCCCTCGCCGAAAGCTGAACGAACACACCATGTCCGAGCCGAGCATCCACGTCGATACCTTCATCCGCGACAACCTGCCGCCCCGCGAGCTGTGGCCGGAGATGGACTATTCGGTCCTGCCGGAACTGGTGGCCTACCCGTCCCGGATGAACGCGGCGGTGGAGCTGCTGGACATGGCCGTGCCCGCCTATGCGGACGCGCCGGCGGTGAAATGCGGGGAGACGGTCTGGACCTATGCCGAGCTGCTGTTCCTGTCCAACCGCATCGCGCGGGTGCTGGTTGAGGATCACGGCCTGGTCCCCGGCGAGCGCGTCATCCTGCGCGGCGCAAACCACCCGATGCTGGTCGCCGCCTGGTTCGGCGTGCTCAAGGCCGGCGGCATCGCGATCTCCACCATGCCGGTGCTGCGTGAGCGCGAGCTCGCCTACATGATGGACAAGGCGCGGGTGCAGCTCGCCATTTCCGATATCCGCCTGAAGGACGACATAGAGGCCGCCGCGGCGAAATCCGCCACCATGCGCGCGGTGATCTGGTACGGCGGCGAGGGCGAGGACATGCTGGAGACCCGGGCGGGAACGAAGCCCCCCGCCTTCGCCAACGTGAACACCGCCGCCGACGATCCGGCCATCATCGGCTTCACCTCCGGGTCCACCGGCACGCCGAAAGGCACGATCCATTTCCACCGCGACATCCTGGCGGTGGCCGATACCTTCATCCGCCACGTGGTGAAGATCCGGCCCGGCGACATCGTCTGTGGCAGCCCGCAGATCGCCTTCCTGTACGGGCTCTGCGCCTATATTCCGGACACGATGCGCTTCGGCGCCTGCGCCGTGCTGCTGGAACGCGGCACGCCTGAGGCCCTGCTCCGGACCATCCAGGACGAAAAGGCCACCGTCTGCTTCTCCACCCCGTCCGGCTACAAGCTGATGCTGGATGCGGCCGAGGGCTACGACCTGTCCAGCCTGCGCGTCTGCGTCGCCGGCGGCGAGCCGCTGGCGCCGGCGGTGTTCCAGGGCTGGCGCGAACGCACCGGCGTGAAGATCATCAACGGGCTCGGCATTTCCGAACTGCTGCACATCTTCATCTCCGCCGCCGACGGAGACATAAGGCCCGGCACCATTGGCAAGGCGGTGCCGGGCTTCCAGGTGCGCGTCGTGGACGGGAACATGAACGACACCGCGCCCGGCGAGATCGGCCAGATGATCGTCAAGGGCCCCAACGGCTGCCGCTATCTCGACGATATCGAGCGCCAGCGCGCCTATGTCCGCGACGGGTGGAACCTGTCCGGCGATCTCTGCCGCCGCGACGCGGATGGATACTTTTCCTACGAGGCCCGCACCGACGACATGATCCTGACCGGCGGCTACAACGTCTCCGGCCTCGAGGTCGAGGCGGTGCTGCTGGAGCATCCGAAGGTGGCCGAATGCGCCGTCGTCGGCACGCCCGATCCGGACCGCGGCGAGGTGGTCAAGGCCTTCGTCAGCCTGCGCGATCCGGCCGAGGCCAGCGAGGCCACCGCCCGGGAGCTCCAGGATCACGTGAAAGCGCAGATTTCCGCCTTCAAATACCCCCGCCGGGTGGAGTTCATGGACGAACTGCCCCACACCGCCAACGGAAAGATCCAGCGCGGCGCACTCCGCCAGATGGAGCGTGAACGGGCGGTCGGCGGGGCCGGGTGACATTCGTCCGGGGCGCCCTATATCAGCCTGCGCGATAAACTTGCATTCGAGTACCAGAATTGGGATAACGACACGCCATGAACACCGAAATGCTCGATTTCCTGCTCAATCGCCGCTCCATCCTGGTGCGGAACATGACCGGTCCGGGGCCGGACGACGAGGCGCTGGAGCGGATTCTGCGCGCCGGGATGCGGGTGCCCGATCACGGGCGGCTCACCCCGTGGCGCTTCATCGTCCTGCGCGGCGACGCCCGCGAGGCGATGGGTGCCGTGCTGGGCGAGGCCTTCCGCAAGGCCCATCCGGACTGCATCGAGGAACAGGTGGAGATCGAGCGCGAGCGCTTCGTCCGCGCGCCGGTGGTGGTCGCCGTGGTGTCGCGCACCAACCCCGCGCACAAGATCCCGGAATGGGAGCAGATACTGTCCGCCGGTGCGGCCTGCCAGAACATGCTGACCGCCGCGCTCTCCATGGGGCTGGCGGCCCAGTGGGTCACCGAATGGCCTGCCTATAACGACGACGTGAAGCGCGCGCTCGGCGCCGCTCCCGCCAACCGGATCGCCGGGTTCCTCTATTTCGGCTCGACGACGGAAGCCCCGACGGATCGCGAGCGGCCGGACTATGCCGACATCGTCTCCGAATGGACCGGCCCGGCCGCATCGTAACCGGCAACCAGCACCGAGGAAGGAGCGTATGGCCGACATCAAGGTCAAGGTAAGCAGGATCGAGGCGCTGACCCCCGACATCAAGATGTTCGAGTTCGTCGCCGCCGAGGACGGGGCGGAATTGCCGCTGTTCGAGGCCGGCGCCCATATCGACGTGCATACCGGCGCGGGCGTGCGGCGCTCCTATTCGCTGGCCAACGACCCGGACGAGACCACGCGCTACGTCACCGCCGTACTGCACGAGTTGAAGGGCGGCGGCGGCTCCAGATGGATGCACGCGTCCGTAAAGGAAGGTGACGTACTGACCGTGACGGCGCCCAGCAACCAGTTTCCACTGACGGACGAGGCGGGCTTCCACCTGCTGATCGGCGGCGGAATCGGCATCACGCCGCTGCTGGCGATGGGCTACGCCCTCGCCCGCCGCGAGGAGGACTACCACCTCTACTACTGCACCCGGTCGCCGGAAGCGACGGCGTTCGTGGACGAGGTGAAGACCGTGTTCGGCGATCGTGTTACCTTCATCCATGATGGTGGCAACGTTACCAAAGGCATTGATCTCAAAGAACTTCTGGCCGAGCCTACGGAAGACGCCCATCTCTATGTCTGCGGCCCCGCCGGGCTGATCAAGGCCGCGCGCGAAACCGCCGGCGGCGCGGGCTGGCCGGAGGACCGCGTCCATTTCGAGTTGTTCGCCAGCACCCGTTCGGACGAGGAAAAGGCCGAGGCCGCCGCGGCGGCCGGCGCCGACGAGTCGTTCGAGATCGAGCTGGCGCAGAGCGGTCTGACGCTGACCGTGCCGGCCGACAAGACGATCCTCGACGTGCTGATGGAGAACGGCATCCCCGTCATGTACACCTGCGAGGACGGCTGGTGCGGCAACTGCCAGATCCCGTTGCTGGGGGGCAAGGCGGACCACCGCGACGAGGTGCTGACCGACGAGGAGAAGGAAGAGAACTCCAAGATCCAGGTCTGCATCTCCCGCGCCAGGCCGGGCGAGAAGCTGATCCTGGATATCTGACTCCTGCGGCGCTCATTCGAGACGGAATCGAAAAACCCCGACCGGGTTCACCGGCCGGGGTTTGCGTCTGTGGGCCGCGCGCCGCCGTTACTTCTTGCTGGTATAGACCAGCGGGACGGCCGCCTCCGGCGAAAGGGCGCGGAAGGTAAAGCTCTCCTGCAGATACAGGTTTACCTTGTCCGCCGTATGCGACAGGTAGCCGATGGAGAAATCCTGCCCCACGGTCAGCTCGAAATCGCCGCCGCGCATGCTCACGATGGAGGCGCCGTCCACCGCCGGCGCCCGCACGATGGGCCCGTCCACGAGCTGCTTGATGAAGTGGACGACCGGGTGGCCGCTCGGCGTCATCGTCTGGGTCAGCCCCGTATAGCAGCGCGGGCCGAGGGCGATCGCGTAGGGACCGGCGATGCCGTTCAGCTGTAGCCGGCTGACCGCCTCGGCGACCACCGCAGGGTACTGGATATAGTTCGCCGGGATCGGGATGGCCTCGTCCTTGGTCGCCTGGTTGATACCGGTGATGCCCGCCGCGGCGTAACCATGAAACACGGCGCCGTCCTCCGCCATGGCGATCTTACGGGCCGCGTCCTGCAGCGCCCCCAGGTCGGGATCGCGGGCACCGCGGGCGATGTCGTCGAGCTCGTCACGCGACAGTTCGAACGGCATGCGGAGCTCGACCAGCGGCTGGGATGTGCGCAGCCTCGCCTCGATTCCGGCCGCAGGAGCGCGTGAGACGCGTCCGGCGCGCCCCAGATCGACGGCGCTGTGATCCCAGCCCAGCGGGCCGGCGAAATCCACGATCTTCCGCGCCGCCAGCGTGACCTTCAGCGTCCGGCGCGCCTCTTCCTCGATCTCCTCCCATGCCTTTTCGCAGATAGGGGCCAGTTCGCGATACAGATTGTTCATGGCTCAGCCCTCCTCGCGCAGGCTGCCGATCCGCAGCGAACCGCCGGCGCCGGTGTCCTCGGCGGCCGGGGTGTCCCCGCCCTCGCCGGTCGCCGCTTCCTCCAGCTTGAGGATAGGGCCTTCCTTCAGCAGATATGTCCGCATTTCCTCGTCCATCTTGGGATCGCGACGACGCAGCCATTCGAGCGTCATCAGCGCGTGCTCCTTTTCCTCATCCCGGTTGTGCTCGAGGATCGCCTTGAGCTCGGGGTCACTGGTCGCCGCGGCACGCTGGTCGTACCAGTCCACCGCCTCCAGCTCCTCCATGATGGATACGATCGCCCGGTGACGGTCGATCACCTCAGGTGAGAGCTTGTCCTCGCGTTCATGCAAACTGCCGCTTGCTCCTGCCATCTCTTAACCCCTTATGGTTCCTTTCAGAATCCCGTTTCGTATGCCGCCGCGATGCGGCTCCTCGATATATCGGATTCTGAAAGCTATTTTTCAAGAGAAACCGTAAATTGCCCTGTTGTTTAGAAGAGGTTTAAATTAGACGGGCCACCGACGCCAGCCCCGCATGCGCGGTGAGGAAGTCCAGCACCGCCTCGTTGAAGGCGTCCGGCTTTTCCAGGTTCGTCATGTGCCCGGCGCCTTCGATCAGCACCAGCCGGGAACCGGCGATGCGCTCCTGCATGTAGCGACCGATATCGGGCGGCGTCAGCGGGTCGTCCTCGCCGAACACCAGCAGGGTCGGCACGGCGATGCTGCCCAGCGTCTCCACCCGGTTATAGTCGGCCGAGGCGCGGACCGTCTTGATGTAGGAGTCGACATGCAGCGTTTCGCTGGCGGCGACGGCGCGCCGATAGGCGTCCTCCGACCGGTTCGGGCTCATCAGCTTCGCGACCGACCGCGGCGCCTGCTCCGCCGGCTTCGCGCCTTCCAGATAGGGCCGGATGCGGGCTTCCACGAATTCTTCCGGCGTCTGGCTGCGCGATGCGCGCGGATCGTCCGGATCTTCGCCCGCGAAGGTGTCGCACAGCACCAGCGTCGCCACCCGGTCGGGATGGCGCGGATAGAAGTCCTGCGCCACCCTTCCACCGAAGGACAGGCCGCAGATATGGGCCCTGTCGACCTCGAACCGGTCGAGCAGCCGGCAGATGTCGCCGCTGAAATCGCCGAAATCGAGATCGCCCTCGTAATCGTCCGACAGCCCGTAGCCGCGCGCATCCCAGGCGCAGGCGGTGAAATGCGGTGCGAGCGCGGGCAGTTGCAGATGCCAGTTGGTGCGGTTGCCGCCGATTCCGTGCAGGAACAGGACCATCGGGCCATGCCCCATTACGTCGGCCGCGATACGCGGCGCGCCGTCGATATAGACGGTCTTCCACGACTCCATCGCCCACTCCTCCGTTTCCGCGACAATAGCAGGACGGAAGCGGCAGGCGGAAGCCGCCTCAGCCGATTGTCAGCACCACCTTGCCCCGGACATTCCGGTCCCGGATCACGTCGAATGCCTCGATAAAACGGTCCAGCGGGTAGCGCGCCTGGATCGGCATGCGAATGCGCCCTGCGACGCACAGGCTGAAAATCTCGTCCTGCGCCCGGCGCATCCAGCCGGGCTCCCGCTCGCGATACTGCGCGCGGTCGACGCCGAGCACCGCGATATTCTTCAGCAGCACGTAGTTGGTGCGCACGGTTGCGATCTCGCCGCTGGTGAAGCCGACCACCACCAGCCGGCCCCGAAAGGCGAGGCTGCGCAGCGCACCGGTGAACACCTCGCCGCCGACGATCTCGATCGCCGCGTCGACCCCGCGCCCATCAGTCAGGGCATGCACCTGCTCGCGAACCGACTCCCGCGGGTTGTCGCGCGAAAGATCGATGACGTGATCGGCGCCGTTCTCGCGGGCGACATCGGCCTTCGATGCCGTGGTCAGCCCGGCGATGACGGTGCAGCCGAATTCCTTCGCAAGCTGCATCGCCGCGATGCCGACGCTGCCGCTGGCGCCGGTGACTAGCACCGTCTCGCCCTTCTGCACCTGCGCCCTGTCGGTGAGCGCGAACCAGGCGGTCTGGAACGCGATGCCGATGGCCGCCGCGTCGTCGAACGCCATGCCATACGGCATGGGAAAGCAGTCGTGCTCCGGCGCCAGGGCTTTTTCCGCGAAGCAGCCGTGCTCGACCTGAACCATCACCCGGTCGCCGGGCGCCACCTGCGTGACCCCCTCGCCCACCGCCTCGACGACGCCCGCGCCTTCCTTGCCCGGCACGAAGGGAAGCGGGGGGCGCAGCTGGTACTCACCGCGCACGGTCAGCAGGTCGGGAAAATTGACCGCGGCCGCACGCAGCGCCACCAGCACCTCGCCCGGCCCCGGCGCCGGATCGTCGATGGTCGCCAGCGTGAGGTTCTCCGGCTCGCCCAGCGCCCGCAGGATCAGACCGCGCATCCTATAAAGCTCCCGCCAATTCGATACGGCGCTATTTTACACTAGTGTAAAATTGATTTCACGGCCCGATCGGTTCGGGTGTATATGAGGAAACCGGGCCGCGCCAGCCCGCCCGCCTTCAGCACCGGAGACACAGATGCGCATCGGCGTCCCCAAGGAAGTGAAGAACCACGAGTACCGCGTCGGCATGACCCCGCCGGGCGTGCTGGAGTTGACCCGGCTGGGGCACGAGGTTCTGGTGGAATCGAATGCCGGCCATGCCATCGGGCTGGACGATCCGGACTACAAGGCGGCGGGCGCGCGTATCCTCCCCGATGCGGCTTCTGTCTTCGCCGAAGCCGAGATGGTGGTGAAGGTGAAGGAGCCGCAGCCGGCGGAAATCGCCATGCTGCGGGATGGACAGGTGCTGTTCACCTATCTCCACCTCGCCCCCGACAACGCCCAGACCGACGGGCTGCTGAAGCAGGGGGTCGTCGGCATCGCCTACGAGACCGTCACCGATTCGGGCGGCGGGCTGCCGCTGCTCGCCCCGATGAGCGAGGTCGCCGGCCGCATGTCGGTGCAGGCTGGCGCATCGGGGCTGGAGATCGAGCGCGGCGGGCGCGGCGTACTTCTGGGCGGCGTGCCGGGGGTGCACCCCGGCAAGGTGGTCATCATCGGCGGCGGCAGCGTCGGCGCCAACGCCGCTTTCGTCGCTACCGGGATGGGCGCGCAGGTCACCGTGATCGACAAGTCGCAGCGGGTCATGGCGGCGCTCGACTCCCGGTTCCAGAGCCTGGTCACCACGCTCTATTCCACCACCGCCACCGTCGAGGACGAATGCGCGAGCGCCGATCTCGTCATCGGCGCGGTGCTGGTGCCGGGCGCGGAGGCCCCGCGCCTCGTCAACCGAGACCTCGTGCGCGCGATGAAGCGCGGCTCCGTGATCGTGGATGTCGCCATCGACCAAGGCGGCTGCGCCGAGACCAGCCGCCCGACGACCCATGCCGATCCCTACTATGTCGAGGAGGGCGTGGTGCATTACTGCGTCACCAACATGCCGGGCGCGGTGGCGCGCACATCCACTTTCGCGCTCAACAACGCCACCCTGCCCTTCATCGTGAAGCTCGCCGGGCTCGGCGTGAAGAAGGCGCTGGAAGCTGACCCGCATCTGCTGGCCGGGCTCAATGTCTGCCGCGGCGCGCTGACCCATGCCGCCGTGGCCGAGGCGCAGGGGAAGGCGTTCACGGACGCGGCGAAGGCGCTGTCCGCCCTGCCCGCCTAACGCCCGCCCTTGATCAGCCCGCCGGCGATCAGCGCGTAGTACTGCTCCACCAGATCGGGCACGCTCGGCGGCTTGCCGGGCTCGTACCAGCGCGCCACCCAGTTGCACATGCCCAGAATGCCGTAATAGGCGAGCCGGGGATCGAGCGCGTCGTTGAACGCGCCCGCCTGCTGGCCCTCGCGGATGAGTCGGGTCCACAGCACCTCGTACGCGTCCCAGATCGGCCCCATCTCGGCGAGCACCGCCTCGTTCTCGCTGAAATAGTCGTCGCGCAGCGTGATCTTGGACTCGGCGAAGCGCCGTTCGAAGCGCATCAGATGGTTCTCGACCGCGAGCCGCAGCTTTTCCACCGGCGGTGCATCGGTCTCGAGGATCCCGGCCAGGCTGTCGCGCAGCAGTTCGCCCAGCGGCTTGATGATGGTGATCAGGATCTGGACCCGGTTCTCGAAGTAGTAATAGATGCCCTCGCGCTTGATCCCGACCGCGCCGGCGATATCGTCGAGCGAGGTGTTGGCGTAGCCCTTCCGGTGGAACAGATCGCGCGCCACCGTCAGGATTTCGTCGCGGCGCGACTGTCCGCGCTGCTCCGCGCCGCCGCCCGCGTCATTGCCGTTGTCGGGCGCCGCCGCCATCGCCGTCACTGCAACGGCGAGAAGGAGGCCGGAGAGAGCACGCGGTTCTCCTGCTCCACGATCAGCGGCAGGTTGGCCTCCAGATAGGCCGGCCAGTCCGGGTGCGCCGCCAGCGTCGCGCGCCGCGCCAGCCGGTCGTCGAGGCTGTCGTAGCCCCAGATATGGATCACCTTGTTGAGCCCCCCGATCTCCGTGTGGAAGAACCCGACGAGATGGCCGAGCACCTCCATCTGCACGGGCAGCCCCAGCGTCTCATAGTTCCTCAGATACTCGGCCATGCGGCCGGGCTGGATGGTGTAGATGCGTTCCTCGTAGATCATGCCGTTCTCCGCGATCTGCCCGCGCATTCAAACACGAAGCGCACGACGGCGACAGGGGCCGCATGAGCCGAATTGGACTATGCCCGCGCGGGTTCTGTGATAGAAGTCCCTGCGTCCCGCCCGGTTGTTCATGGCTCCGATACCCACACCCCCGCCCCGCTCCGGCCTGCTCCCGCCCAACATAGCCGGCGTGCTGTGGATGCTGGCCGCCGTCACCACGTTGACGGCGATGATGGCCGTGCTCAAGCATCTCTCGAAATCGCTGCCGGTGCTGGAGGTGGGATTCTTCCGCATGCTGATGGGCCTGCCGTTCTACCTGCCCTGGCTGCTCAAGGTGGGCTGGCCGGGCATCCGGACGGAACGGCCGGGCATGCATTTCGTGCGCGGCTTCTTCGGCTGCACCTCGCTGCTGTGCATGACCTATGCCGTGGCCCACCTGATCCTGTCGGACGCGACGGTGCTGACCTTCACCATCCCGCTCTGGATGATCGTGTTCTCGGCGCTCTTCATGGGCGAGAAGGTGCGGCTGCGGCGGAGCCTGGCGACGCTGGTCGGATTCGCCGGCGTCATCATGGTGGTGAAGCCGCAGGGCGGGGTGGAGCCGGCGGCGATGGTCGCCATCGGCGGGGCGGTCCTCGCGACCTTCGCCATCATCAGCATGAAGTCGCTGACCCGCACCGACCCGCCGGACCGCATCGTCTTCTATTTCCTGTTCACCGGCTCCATCCTTCTCGCCCCCACCGCAATCTGGGTATGGCAGTGGCCGACGCTTGCCGACTGGCTCTGGCTGGTCGTGCTGGGGCTGTTCGGCTCAAGCGGCCAGTTCATGCTGACGCGGGCCTACGGCAAGGGAGAGCTGACCCTGATCGCGCCTCTGGATTTCACCCGCGTCGTGACCGCGGGCGTCATGGGCTATTTCCTGTTCGCGGAGCTGCCGGACGGCTGGGGGATCGCGGGCGCGGCGGTCATCATGGCCTCCTGTGGCTACATCGTCCGCCGCGACGCCATGCTCAAGCAGGTCCCGCCGACGCCGCCGGGCGCGCGCCCCGAATAATACCCTACCGTTTCGAGATCGGCGGGATCTCGCGCTGGTCCCTGCCGGTATAGGTCGACAGCGGACGGATCAGGCGGTTGTCGGCCGACTGCTCCATGATATGCGCGGTCCAGCCGGTGATCCGGCTCATCACGAAGATCGGGGTGAACAGGTCGATGTCGAATCCCATCATGTAATAGGCGGGCCCGGCCGGGAAATCGAGATTGGGATGGATACCCTTCTCGTCGACCATGATCTGCGCCAGCACGTCCTCGATCTCCACCCAGCGCTCATCCTTCTTCCACGCGGCGAGGTCGTGCAGACATTTGCGCATGGTCGGCACGCGCGAATCCCCCCATTTGTAGACCCGGTGGCCGAACCCCATCACCAGCTTCCTGTCGCGGAACGCCTTGCGCAGCCACGGCTCGGCCTTTTTCGGATGACCGATCTCCAGCAGCATGTGCATCACCGCCTCGTTCGCGCCGCCATGCAGCGGCCCCTTCAGCGCCGCGATGCCGCCGACCGCCGCCGAATAGATATCCGACATGGTCGAGGAAACGACCCGGGCGGCGAAGGTGGAGGCGTTGAAGCTGTGCTCGGCATACAGGATCAGCGAGATGTCGAAGGCGCGGATCACCTCGGGCGGCGGCACCGTGCCGAAGCACATGTGAAAGAAGTTCTCCGACATCGAAAGGTCGCCGCGCGGCGCGATCCGGCGCTTGCCGTGGCGCAGCCGATAATCGGTGGCGATCATCGTCGGAATTTTCGCCAGCAGGTCCATCGCCCGGCGGCGGTCCTCCTCCAGCTTCCCGCCGCCCCATGCGACCTCGGTGGCGCCGAGATAGCTGACCGCGGTGCGGATCGTATCCATCGGGTGGGCGTCCTTCGGGAAACGCCGTATCACCGCGATGTGGTCCTTCGAGATTTCCCGCCGCGATCGTTCGTCCCTGCGGAATGCCGCAAGCTGGGATCGCGTCGGCAGCTCGCCGTTCCACAGCAGGTAGGCGACTTCCTCGAAGCTGCACTGCGCGGCCAGGTCCTGCACCGCATAGCCGCGATAAGTCAGCGAATTGGTTTCCGGCACCACGCGGGAGACCGCGGTCGTGTCCACCACGACGCCGTCCAGCCCCTTGCGGATGTCCACGTTTGCGGCGGCGGTTTTCGGCTTGCGCGCCATGTCGTTCCTCCCCGGCCCACGCTCAGAGCCTGAAGTTGAAGATGCTCCGGTCGAAGGCGTTGTAGTCCTCGTAGCGGATCAGCTCGTACAGCTCGGCCCGCGTCAGCATGCGGTCCAGCACGCCGGCCTGGGTGCCGGTCTCGGCGATCTCCGCCAGACCGGCACGCACCGCGCCCATGGCGAGGCGCAGCGACGTCACCGGAAAGATGGCGATGTTGTAACCCAGGTCGGCGAGCTGCTGCGCGCTGAGCAGCGGCGTCTTGCCGAACTCGGTGATGTTGGCCAGCAGCGGCACGTCTATGGCTTCACGGAACGCCGCGAACTCCGCCTCGTCCTGCATTGCCTCGGGAAAGATCGCGTCGGCGCCGGCATCCATGTAAGCCTTCGCCCGGTCGATGGCCGCGTCCATCCCTTCGGCGGCGCGCGCGTCGGTGCGGGCCATCAGCAGGAAATTCGGGTCGCGCCTGGCATCGGCGGCGGCGCGGATCTTGCGCGCCATCTCGTCCCGGCCCAGCAGCGTCTTGTTGTCGAGATGGCCGCAGCGCTTGGGATTCACCTGGTCCTCCAGATGACAGCCGGCGAGGCCCAGCTCCTCCAGCTCCTGCACCGTGCGCGCCGCGTTCATCGCCTCGCCGAACCCCGTATCGACGTCGATCAGCGCCGGCAGGTTGGTCACCCGCGCGATCTGGCGGCCGCGCTGCGTCACCTCGGACAGGGTCGTCAGCCCGATATCGGGCAGGGCCAGATCGGCCGACAGCGCCGCGCCGGAGATATAGACTCCGTCGAATCCCTGTCGTTCCACCTCCAGCGCCACCAGCGGGGCATGCGCGCCGGGAAAGCGCAGCAGCCTGCCGGTCGCCAGCGCCGCGCGGAAATCGGCGCGCTTCTGCGCCGCGGATTTCTCGGTGAACAGCATCAGAAAATTCCTTCCTTCGGACCGTCCGACAACGCCGCGGCGTCGAGCGCGACATTGATCTCCGCGACCCGCCTTGCGTCCAGCGCAGGCAGGTCCTGCACGAGCTCCAGAAACCGGCGGCTCTCCGAGGCCGTAATCAGCCCCTCGGTCAGGGTCTCGAACTTGGCGATGTAGTCCGCCCGCGCGAACGGCCTGGCGCCGGCGCTGTGGGCATCCGCCAGCGCCAGCTCGTCGGCGATGACCGAGCCGTCCTTCATGACTATCTCCACCCTGCCGCCGAAGGCGAGCTTGGCAGGGTCGGTCTGGTGATAGCGTTCGGTCCAGGCCGCATCCTCGGTCGTACCGATGCTGTGCCACAGCCGCACCGTATCGGGCCGACGGGCACGTTCGGGCGCGTAGGAGCGCACGTGGTGCCATACCCCGTCCTGCAGGGCGACGGCGAAGATGTACATGATCGAATGGTCGAGCGTTTCGCGGCTGGCGTTCGGGTCCATCTTCTGCGGATCGTTGGCGCCGGTGCCGATGACGTAATGCGTGTGATGGCTGGTATGGATGACGATGCGTTCTATCGCGTCGAGATCGGGAACCTTCTTTCGCATGCGGAAGGCGAGGTCGATCAGCGCCTGGCTCTGGTATTCGGCCGAATGCGCCTTGGTGAAGGAATCGAGGATGGCGCGACGCGGCTCGCCCGGCTCCGGCAGCGGCACGTGGTAGACCGCGTCCTTCCCGTCCAGCATCCAGGCGACGGGCCCGTCCTCGCCCTCGTAGATCGGCGACGGCGCGCCCTCGCCGCGCATGGCGCGATCCACCGCCTCGATCGCGAGCTTCCCGGCATGGGCCGGCGCGAACGCCTTCCAGGACGATATCTCGCCCTTGCGCGACTGGCGGGTGGTGGTGGTGACGTGCAGGGCCTGCTGGATCGCCTGGTAGGTCGTCTCCGCCGGCAGGCCGAGCAGCGTGCCGATCCCCGCGGCCGCCGACGGGCCGAGATGCGCGATATGGTCGATCTTGTGCGCATGCAGGCAGATCGACTTCACCAGATCGATCTGGATCTCATAGCCGGTGACGACGCCGGAGAGCAGCGCCTTGCCGTCGCGCCCCGTCTGCTGCGCCACGGCGAGGACCGGCGGGATGTTGTCGCCCGGATGGGCGTAGTCGGCGGCGAGGAACGTGTCGTGGAAATCCAGCTCGCGCACCGCCGTCCCGTTCGCCCAGGCCGCCCATTCGCAATCGACCCGGACGTGCGCCCCGGCACCGAACACCGCCGCCCCGCCTTTGCGCGGATGCGCAAGCGCCTGTGCCCGCGCGCAGGACGGCGCGGCGCGGTTGACCGAGGCGATGGCGACCGCCGCGTTGTCGATGATCCGGTTGATCGCCATCTCCGCCACCGCGTCCTCGACCGGCACGTCCTCCGCGGCGAGCGCCGCCATCTTCCAGGCGAGTTGGTCCTCGCGCGGGAGATTGTCCGCGGAGGCATGGACGCGAAGTTCGTGCAGCTTCATCGAAAGCCCCGGCTTGCTGTGACGGCGGCAGGCATCATAGCCGAACGCGGCTCGGGCCAAAACCAGGGCCTCGCCTTGCCGCCCCTCCCGCCCTGTGATACGCCGTTTCAGCCGCGCCCAGCGCCGGCCGGAACAGGGAGACGTCCATGATCGTGGAGGAACGCATCTACACGCTGCATCCCGGAAAGGTGCCGGAATACATGCGGCTGTACGAGGCGGAAGGCTTCGCCATCCAGGGCCCCATCCTCGGCAACCTGGTCGGCTGGTACCAGGTCGATTTCGGGCCGCAGAACCAGATCGTCCACATGTGGGGCTACGAGTCTTATGCCGAGCGCGACCGCCGCCGCGCGGCGCTCGGCAGCAGCGAGGTCTGGCACGCGTTTCTCGGCAAAATCAGGCCGCTGATCCTGCGCCAGGAGAACAAGACCCTGTTGCCGGCGCCATGGTCGCCGGGGAGCAAGTGAGGCTATGGCAAAATACGTACTCAGACTGTTCGACGACCGCATCGGAGTGAAGGCGCAGGGATCCCTGCCCGCGGAGAACCGCATCATCTTCATCGCCGACGGCAGCGCCACCGTGTCAGCCGGCGGCGGCGCCGCCACGCTGGCGGCGAATTCCGCCTTCTTCTCCGCGGCGGAGACGACGGTGACCGGGGGGGCGGAGGGCGCCTATGTCCTCCGCTACGAGTTGGTGAGCGTGCCGGAGACCGAGCACGGCATGCTGACGGGCGAGAACATATTCTCCGAATTGCTGCTCAACGCATCGATGGAGCTGGAGCCGGGCGACGGGTATCTCATGCGTTGCGACCGGGTGGATCTGCCGCCCGGAGGCATCGCCTACACGCACACCCATCAGGGCGGCGGCATCCGCTGCCTGCTGCGCGGCGAGTTTCACGTGCAGACCCAGGGCAAGGAGCACGTCATCAATCCCGGTGAGCCCTGGTTCGAGGCCGGGCCCGACCCGGTGCTGGCCTGGGCGCCGGACCACAAGCCGGGGCACTTCTCGCGCGTGATGATCCTGCCCCGCGCGCTCAAGGGCAAAAGTTCGATCTCCTACGTCAATGCGGAGGACGCGGGGAAGCCGAAGCTGCAGCGCTACACCATCTTCGCCGACGAGTTCATCGCCATCTGATCCGAGGACCGCGCCCATGAACGCCCCCACCAACCAGCGCACCGGCGGCCAGGTGCTGGTCGACCAGCTTCGCATTCACGGCGTCGACACTGCGTTCTGCGTGCCGGGCGAAAGCTATCTCGCCACGCTGGACGCGCTGTACGACGCGCAGGAGGACATCCGGCTGGTCGTCTGCCGGCAGGAAGGCGGCGCTGCCTATATGGCGGATGCCTACGGCAAGCTGACCGGGCGGCCCGGCATCGTCTTCGCGACGCGGGGGCCCGGGGCAACGAACGCCAGCCTCGGCATCCATACGGCGCACCAGGACTCGACACCGGTCATCCTGTTCCTCGGCCAGGTCGCCACCTACATGCTGGAGCGCGAGGCGTTCCAGGAGATCGATTTCCGCCACATGTACGGGCCGATGGCGAAATGGGTGGCGCAGATCGACGATCCCGCCCGCATTCCCGAAATGGTGCAGCGCGCGTTCCACGTCGCGACCTCCGGCCGGCCCGGCCCCGTGGTGCTCGCCCTGCCGGAGGACATGCAGCGGGCCCGCACCGACGCATCGGACGGGATCCGCTACACCGCGATCCAGCCTGCCCCCGCGCCGGAGGACATGGCGTCCCTGCGCGACTACCTGCAGCAGGCCGAGCGGCCGCTGGCGATCGTCGGCGGCAGCGGCTGGGACGCCCGCGCGGTAGCCGATTTCCGCAAGTTCATCGAGGCGAACAACCTGCCCGTCGCTGCCGCCTTCCGACGTCAGGACCTGTACGACAACCGGCTGCCGCACTATGCGGGCGACGCAGGGCTGGGCATCGGCCCTGCGCTGGCGAAGCGCATCGACGATGCGGACCTGCTGCTGGTGGTCGGCGCGCAGATGAGCGAGACCCTCACCGACGGCTACAAGCGTTTCGGGCTGCCGGTGCCCGCGCAGACGCTGATCCACGTCGCCGCGGGACTGGACGAACTGGCGCGCGTCTACGAACCCGCGCTGGCGATCAATTCCGGCATGAAGCGCTTCGCCGCCGCCGCCGCCGCGATGAAGCCCGTGAAGGGCGGCAAGTGGCAGGCGCAGGTCGAGGCGGGGCACGCCGAATACCTCGCCAACAGCACGCCTCCGGCCAGCGTGTCGAACGTCGATCTCGGCAAGCTGATGGTCTGGCTGAGCGAGAACCTGCCCGAAGACGCCATCCTCGCGAACGGCGCCGGCAACTACTCGCAATGGGTCCACCGCTTCTTCACCCACAAGGGCTACGGCACCCAGCTCGCCCCGCAATCCGGTTCTATGGGATACGGCGTGCCGTCCGGCGTGGCCGCCAAGCTGGTGCATCCGGAACGCGTGGTGGTGTCGATCAACGGCGACGGCTGCTTCCTGATGTGCGGGCAGGAAATCGCGACGGCCAACCAGTACGGGCTGGCCGTCGTCTTCATCGTCGTCAACAACGGCACCTACGGGACCATCCGCATGCATCAGGAGCGGGACTATCCGGGCCGGGTCAGCGGCACCGATCTGATCAATCCGGATTTCGCCGCCCTCGCCCGCGCCTACGGGCTGCACGGCGAGGCGATCGACAGCAACGAGGCCTTTCCCGATGCCTTCGAACGCGCATTGAATTCCGGCGGACCGGCGCTGATCGAGATCCGGGTCGCTCCCGACCAGATATCCCCCCGCGCTACCCTCAGCGGCTTCCGCAAGGCGGCGGGGATCGCCTAGCCTTCGCGCGACTTCTTCAGCAGCGCGTGGACCTCCGGCTGGGTGTACGCGCCGCGGGCGAACTCGTAGGTGCCGGAGTCACGCAGCTCCTCCGCGGCCTTTCGCGCCGCCACGAGCGCGGCCTTGGTGATGTTGCTGCCCACCGTTACCCGCTTCACGCCAAGCGCGGCGAGCTCCGCCACCGGCGGTGTGCCCGGACCGGCCAGAACGTTCATGGGGCCATCGATCGCCTTCGTCAGCGCCCCGATCGTCTCCGCATCGCGCACGAAGGGAACGAAAGCGCAGCCCGCGCCGGCCGACAGGTAGGCATTGGCGCGGCGCACCGCCTCGTCGAACGTCGCCCCGTCGCTGCCGAAATGGAAACCGTCGGTGCGGGCGTTGATGACCGCCGGGACGCCGGCCTCGCGCGCCGCCGCCACTGCCGCTTCGATGCGCGCCACCGACAGGGCGAAGTCCAGAAGCGGCGCGGCGCCGCTCTTGTCGCTGTCCTCGATGTTGATTCCGACCGCGCCGGCGGCCAGCGTGGCGCGCACGCATCCCGCCACGTCCTCCGGCGAGGAACCGTACCCTGCCTCCATGTCGGCGGAAACCGGCACACGCACGGCGCGGACGATGCGTCCCACCGCCGCCGCCATTTCGTTCATCGGGATGTTCTCGCCGTCGCCGTACCCCAGCGAAAAGGCGCAGCCGCCGCTGGTGGTGGCCAGCGCCTCGAACCCCGCCTCGGCCAGCACGCAGGCGCTGATGGCGTCCCACGCATTGGGCAGGACGAGTATTCCGTCTGCGCCGTGCATCTCGGCGAAACGTGCCGCCCTCGCGGCCTGGTCTTCCGGCATGGCTTGTAGCCTCCCCCTTCGGTTGCGGGGCAAGCTTATCCTGAAATTCGGGCCTGTCTACCGGACCCAGACTCTTTTATCTTATTTATAAGAAAACGAGCATAACCAGATGTTCTTTAAATATTTTATTTTGGTCCAAGCTCATCCTCCCGCGCGACGAGGCCGCTGAGAAAATCGGCCAGCGCCTGATCGCCGCCGGAGGCAGCCGGGGGTACGGCAACCGAACGCGGACGCTTCGTGTAATCCGGTATGTAGACATCGCGCCCCGTGCTGCGCGACAGTGCCGCGGCCAGCTCCCCGACCTGAATGGGTTTGGATACGTAATCGGTCATGCCGCTGTCCAGATACCGCTCGCGGTCGCCCCGCATGGCATTGGCCGTCAGCGCGATCACAGGGATGCCGCTTCTGTCCCCCGCCAGACGGCGGATGGCGGCCGTGGCGGCAATACCGTCCATATTGGGCATGTGCACGTCCATCAGCACCGCGTCGTAGCCGTTGCGTTCCACCGCCTCCACCGCGGCGGCGCCGTCCTCGACGATATCGACCGAATGACCGGCCTTGCGCAGCAGCGTGGCTATATAGACCTGGTTCACCGCGTTGTCCTCGGCCAGCAGCAGACGCATCCGCGGGGCCGGCGCCCTTGCCGCGCTGGCGGCTTCGGCGGCCTTCTCCGGCACAGCCCCGCCGTCGTCCTGCACCAGAGGCACAGTGAACCAGAATGTGCTGCCGACCCCTTCTTCGCTCTCCAGTCCGATCTCGCCGCCCATCAGCTCGGCAAGCTGCCTGCAGATGGCAAGCCCCAGCCCAGTACCGCCGTATTTACGCGAGGTGGACGAATCCGCCTGGGTGAAGCGCTCGAAGATCCGTGCCCGCGCGCCGCCAGGGATTCCGATTCCCGTATCGATCACGCGGAACAGCACACGCCAGAGATGGCCTTCCTGCTCGGCCACCCGTGCCTCTATACGCACGCTGCCTTCGTCGGTGAACTTGATTGCGTTGCCGGCCAGGTTGAGCAGAATTTGCCGCAGCCGTCCCTCGTCGCCCATCACCGAGCGCGGCAAAGCAGGATCGACAGCGATGTCGAGCCGCAACGCCTTCGCCTGCGCCTCGGGCATCAGCACGTCGGTCACCGTTCCGGCCAGGGCTTCGAGCGAGAACGGCTTGATGTCCAGCTCCATCCGGCCCGCTTCCAGCTTCGAGAAATCGAGAATGTCGTTGACCAGCCCGAGCAGCAGCCCGCCGGAGGACCAGAGCGACTCCGCGTAGCGCCTCTGTTCCACGTTGAGACCGGTGGACAGCAGCAGCGTGACCATGCCCAGCACCCCGTTCAGCGGCGTGCGGATTTCGTGGCTCATCATGGCGAGAAAGTCGGACTTCGCGCGGTTCGCCCGCTCCGCCTGGTCGCGGGCGCGCTGCAGGCTGACCGTCATATTGCGCAGGTCGCGCATCGACTGGCGCGCCGCGCCGATGTCCTGCACGAGGCCGGTTACGTGGCCCTGCCGCACGATCGCGCGGACGCGGAACCATCCGAATCCGCCGCGTCGCGTGCGCAGCCGCAGCTCCGCGTCCAGCGCCCGGCTCTCCTCGAGAAGACGGCGGAAGGCCGCGTCCCAGCGCGACCGTTCCTCATGATGGACCCAGGGGCCGAGGGCCGGCCCTTCCCCCGGCGCGGCGTCGGCAAGGATGTCGGCGCAGCCGGCGGAGCGCCACAGCGCACCGCCGGCAACGTCGTACTCCCAGACCGCCTCTCCGGACCCGCACAGCAGCGTGTGAACGCGGCCGGCGCGAGCTGCATCTGCGGCCCCGACCGGCCCTTCACAACCGCTTTCCTGCACACGGGACGCCATGCGCTGTCCCTGCTCCCCTCAGAACACGATGGGTGGAATCATTCGCAGGTCAGGGTTAAGCCCACGTTAACGGGGCTGCCGCACCGCCGCCTGACTGGTGTCGCGCCGGCGCAGAATCCAGTATCCGACATACAGCGCGATCGGCACGCAGGCGGCTGCCGAGACCGGATCGCTCGGATGAAACAGCGCCAGAAGGGCAAAGCCGGCGAGCAGGAGCCGAAGCGGAACGTCGAAGACACGGCGGTCCGAGAATCGCGCCTGAATGCTGAACGTGATGCCGATCGTGGAGGCCAGAATGAGCAGCATCGCCACGATCTGGGCGGCCCCCGGCTCGGTCACCAGCTCGGGCCGGACGAACACGCCGGCCATCAGCATGAACAGGGAGACGCATATCAGGATGGCGCGATACAGCGTTTCCATGAAGGACGCGTCCGCGATCTTGGCCGTCACCGCCGCGACCAGGGATGTCGGTGGCGTAAGCTCTCCCCATACCGCGACGAAGAAGGCAAAGAAATGCACCACCCACGGATCGAGACCGACCCGGATCATCGGCGGGGCGATCACCAGCGCCGTGATGATATAGGTCGGCGCCGGCGGCAGGCCGGTGCCGAGCAACGCGCCAAACAGAAAGGCGACGATGGCCATGACGGCGATGTTCACGCCGGCGGCGTCGATCAGGAGTGCACCGATCTTCGTCGGCACGCCGGTGATGACCAGCCCGCCGGTCATGATCGACAGCGTCGCCAGCAGCAGCGTCAGGTCCGCCGTCATGCCGGAGAACGCGTCGATGAAGCGGCAGGGCGGGCCGATCAGCACCCGCAGGGACCACGAGCCGCTGCGCGCGAGCGACACGAGTTGCGCCGTCACGAGCATGGCCGAAACGCCGAGAAACACGTAGAGCGCCGCGAACATCGGCGGCAGATGCAAAACCGCCATCAGGCCGATCAACGCAGTGACGACCACCGCGAAGGCCCCGATATTGATCCAGTCCATCGGGCTCATGATCTCAGCGGAGACCGAGTCGAGCCGGGCGCGGTACCGGGTGGACAGCAGGTAGACGGCGACGGCGACGCTGACGAAGTAGATGATGGCGGGTGCGTAGCCGCGGGCGACAACGTCGAAATAGCTGCGGCCCATGAACTCCGCCATCAGGAACGCCGCGATGCCCATGATCGGCGGCATGAGCTGGCCGCCGAGCGACGAGGCCGCCTCTATTGACGCTGCCACCGCCCGCGGCATGCCGGCGCCGATCATCGCGGGGATGGTCGCCGAGCCGGTCGTGATGGCATTCGCCGCCCCGCTGCCGCTGACCGCCGCGACCGCCGTCGACCCAAGTACGGCGGCCTGCGGCAGCGCGTGGGGCGAACGGACCGAGATCAGCGAGGCGCCACGCAGAATCGAGTCGACGCAGCCATAGGCCCGCAGCACGCTGAGCACGAGTATGAACGACCCGATCAGTGTAAGAGCGAGCTGGGGCAGGTTAGAGAAGACGCCGGTGGACGTCTCCACGCTCATCGCGGTGACGATCCGCCCCCAGTTCAGCCCCGGATGGTAGAACATGCCCGGAATCAGCGATCCGTACACCGCGTAAAGGATCAGAAGGATATTGAGGACGAACAGCGCGACATAGCGCTTGCGCGCGTATTCCATGACCAGCAGGGCCATGAGCCCGCCCATGACCATGTCGGTCGTGTTCCAGAATCCCGCCCGCACGGTGCCGATCGCCTCGTACTCGACATGCATGTAGACGGCGACGGTGATGGCGGCACCAACGTAGATCGCGGCGAGCAGACAGTTCACCGCGAGCGGAAGGTCTGGATAGAGTTCGTTCTTGCGCAGCGCGTCGAGCGTGAACAGCACGAAGGCGACCGGCATCAGCGTAAACGCGAGCAGGGTCGGGCCGCCGGCGCTGGTCCAGTAGTAGCTGAACAGATAGGTAAAGAAGAAGACCGCCGTAAGCAGGTACAGCGTCTGGACGACGATCCCGGCCCTCGCCGGAAGTTGGCTGCCGCCGGTCATGCGCAGGATGGCTCCGCTGTGCGGCCGACGGCGCGCGCCATCAGACGCGCGCCGTCATGCCCCGTGCCGGAAAATCGGCGTCACTTCGCGATGCGGTTGTCCCACTTCGCGTCCCAGACGCCCTTCTCGCGCATGTATTTCGCGAGACCGGGATGAACCGCCGTCGTGGCGACCGACGACTCCACCCCGCGCCGCTGCATACCCGGCATGTCCTTGGCGATCTGCGTAAAGGCGGCATCCGCCTTGGCGAGGTCCGCCGTCCGCGTCTCGATCGCCTTCAGCATTGCGTAGACGTCGTCCGCCGGCACCTCCAGGCCCACGTGGAAGCCGTAATAGAACGGCGCCAGCACCAGCTTGTCGGCGTGAACGTCCTTCCTGAAGATGTCGGGCTTCACCTCGACCAGCGAGAAACCCGCCTTCTTGAGCTTCGCGCTCTCTTCCTGGCTCGGATTGACCACAGCCCAGTCCGCCGCCAGCGACGCTTCGGTCACCCACGGCGCGGTCGACGACTCGGCGCTTGTATAGATGGCAAAGGCATCGATTCCGCCTGAATCGAGCAGGGACCCGGCGGTCGTCAGATCGACCTGCACATAGTTGTGCTTCACGCCGAGCGCAGCGAGCGTACGCTCCGCCTGCGCCCGCGTATCCCAGGGAAGCGGACCCGTAAAGACCTTCTTGCCGTCCAGGTCGCCCCAACTCCTGATCTTGTCCTTGTTCCGCGCATGCACCGCGAAACCGACTTCCAGGGTGAACGCCCAGAAGGACTGCACCGGCTCCTTCTTCGCATTCTCCTTGAACCCCTTGAAGCGCTTGTCGTTATTGGCGAATTCGGCGAAGGCCACGTCGGAGCCGTAGTAACCGTCGAACTGGCCGACGGTATATCCCTTCACCGTGACCACGGCGCCGGCCGTCGGCTGAACGGTTACGCGATAGTTCTTCATCTCCTTGTTGAGCACACCGGCGAGCGCGACCAGCGCCTTGTGCCCGGAGGAGCCCACGGCGGACGTTCCCCAGCGGATGTCCTTCTGCTGGGCAGAAGCCGGCACGGCAGCCACGACTGCCGCAACGGCGAGAAGCGCGGAAAGTGTACGAAACCGCATCGCTATATCCTCCCTTTATCCAGATCCCGGCCGCTCGACCTCCAGGGTCGTCGGCCACCCCACCTACAATTACGCTGCCCCGACGGCGACATCAACGACTATGGCGGCAGCCCCGTCTGCCCGTGTTTTCATCTGCCGCCCAGCAGAGCCGCCACGTCCGGCACGGCACCGCCCTCGGCCATGGCGAGCACACCGTCGATCAGTGCGTCCGCGTCGTTCAGCCCGCCGTGCCGCATCAGCGCGCGTGCCTTGGCAATCATCTCCTCGTCATCCAGCGCGGCTTCCGGGTCTCCCTTGCACTGGGGGCGCGCCGCCTCGAGCCGCGTTCCGTCCTTCAGCCGCACCGCGACACCGGCGCCCCAGGCGGCAGGATAGGCGGCGTCGTACGGCCCGCCCGCGGCGACGGTCACCCGCCGGGCCAGGTCGGAGGCCGCCTCGCGCGCCTCAGCGCCGAAGGCGGAGAAATCCATGCGGCCCCGCTGCAACGCCGCGGCGGTGCAGTGCTGGAGCGAGAACTTCGCCTCGTACTCGCTCCGCGCCACCGGCCGGTCGCAGACGTCGATCGCGGCGCCGTAGGTGACGACCTCCACCGTTTCCACCGCCGCCGCGTCGATTTTCGCCGCCAGTTCCAGGGCCCCATCGATCGCCGGGTGCGTATGGCGGCAGGACGGCCAAGGCTTGATCGATGTCCGGTGCACCTGCCAGGGCCCGTTCGGATCGCTGCGCACCGCGCCGGGATCGGCGTCGGGGCACGCGGCGGCAAAGAATCCCGTCTTGCCTTCGAGTATCGAAGGCGGCCCGGTGAAGCCGAGCGCGGCCAGTTCCGCCGCGACAACCCCTGCCTCCGCCGCACGGCCGGCATGCAGATGCTTGCTCATCGCCCCGGTGGCGAGAAACTCCCACAGCCCGGCGGATTGCGTGCCCGCATTGCCCATGGCATGGACGGCCCGGTCCTCGTCCAGACCGAGGACCGCCGCCGCGGTCACCGCAGAGCCGTAGGGGCCGCAGGTCGCCGTGTTGTGCCAGATGCGATAATGCGCCGGCCCCACCGCCATGCCGACGCGGCACATCGCCTCGAACCCGTGCAGGATGGCGCGCAGCAGGGCGTCCCCGGAAATCTCTCGTTCCGCCGCCAGCGCGAACGCCGCCGGCACGGCGACGCAGCCGGTATGGACGACCGAGGCGCGATGGATGTCGTCCACCTCCTGGATATGGGTCAGCCCGCCCATCAGCAGCGCCCGGCGGCCGGCATCCATGGGCCGGCCATCGGCCCAGGCCAGCAGCTTGCGGCCAGGCTCCGAATTGCGCCCCGCGACCGTGTTGGCCAGCGCGTCCAGCGTGAACAGCGCCATCTGCTTTATGTCGGCCGCATCCACCGGCTTCTCCCGGATCAGCCGGATCAGGTCGCGGGTCAGGCTCTCCGTCACGCCTGCCCTCCGTTCCGCTTGCCGCGCGCGATGGCAGCCAGCACGCGGCCTGGGGTAATCGGGGTCTCGTTCACCTCGGCCCCGATGCCGGCCAGCGCGTCGCGCACGGCGTTTGCGATGGCCGCCGGCGGTGAGATCGCGCCGCCCTCGCCCATCCCCTTCATGCCGTACTCGGTATGCGGCGACGGGGTGCTGAGATGGCCGATCTTCACCTGCGGCACGTCGAAGGCGCCTGGCATGACGTACTCTCCCAGGTTCGTCACCTGCGGCTGACCCCACTCGTCGTAGATCACTTCCTCGTACAGCGCCGTGCCGATGCCCTGGGCGACCCCGCCGACGATCTGCCCGTCGACGATCATCGGGTTGACCATGGTGCCGCAATCCTCGACCACGGCGTAGTCCAGCAGCACCACGCCGCCCGTCTCCGTATCGACGGCGACGACGGCGGCATGGGTGGAATAGCAGAAGACACCGGTGGCGATGCCGGGCTCGTAGACGTCGGTGACCTCCATGTTCGGATCGGTGCCGGCGGGCAGCGTGTCCTGGCGCAGATGCGCGGCGCGGCCGATATCGCCGAAGCTCACCGAGGCGTTGCCCGGGCCGAAGGCCTTGCCGTCGCGGAACGAGACCCGGTCCGGATCGCACTGCATCAGGTGGCCGGCGACGACACCCATCTTGTCCCGCAGGGCACGGCAGACCTTGGCGACCGCGCCGCCCGCCATCACCATCGAGCGCGAGGCGAAGGTGCCCATGCCGAAGGGAGACAGCGAGGAATCGCCGTGCCGCACGGCAACGGCGTCTGGTGCGATGCCGAGCTCATGGCTCGCCACCTGCGCAAGCGTGGTTTCCAGCCCCTGCCCGTGCGACTGGATGCCGACCAGCAGGTGAAGGGTCCCATCCGGCATCAGCCGCGCCGTCGCGCTCTCGAACCCCGGGATCACCGGCGTGCCGCGCGTCGCCCATTCGCCGCAGCCATGCGCGGTCTGTTCGGTGTAGGAGGCATAGCCGACGCCGATCAGCGGCTCGGCGCCGCCGTCGTTCTTCTGGCGCGCGCGGACGGACTCGTGACCGATCAGTTCCACCGCGGCGCGGACCGAGGCCGCGTAATCGCCGTTGTCGTAGAGCAACCCGGTGACGGAGCGGTACGGCATGTCCGCCGCCGTCACCATGTTCTCCATCCGCACCTCGTGCGGCTCGCGCCCCACGGCGCGGGCCACCTCGTCGATGGTGCGCTCGATGGCGAAGCAGGCGCCGGGCCGCGCCACGCCGCGATAGGGCCCGATGGGCGACTTGTTGGTGGCGACGGTGAAGGTGCGGCAGCGGTAGTGGCCGATGCGGTACGGCCCCGGCACGTTCTTCGCCGCCATGCCGGTTTCCATGAAGCAGCCGTTGGGCCAGGTCGAATAGGCCCCCGCATCGACGGTGAGGACGACGTCGAGCCCGAGGATGCGGCCGCGCCGATCGGCGTAGGCCGTGACCTCGTAATCGTGCTGCCGGGCATGGATGGCGGCAAGCAAATGCTCGCGCCGGTCCTCCTCCCAGCACACGGGACGCTTCAGCTTCCAGCCGAGCGCCGCGATCACCAGCTCTTCCGGGCTCAGCACGTTCTTGACCCCGAACCCGCCGCCGACATCGGGCGCGATGACGTGAAGGCGGTGCTCTCCCACCCCCATGAACTCCGCCAGCGCCGCGCGAATCTGGTGCGGGAACTGGGTGGAGCACCACACCGCCAACTCGTCCAGCCGGTCATCCCAGACCGCCAGCGCCGCCCTTCCTTCCATCGGCGCGCCGACCTGCCGGTTCATCGCGTAGCGCCGCGTCACCGTCACCGCGGCTTCGGCCTTCGCCGCCGCGATGTCGCCGCCCGCGAACTCCTTCTCGATGAACAGGTTGTCGCCCCAGGGCTCGTGGATCAGCGGCGCGCCGGGCCGCAGCGCAGCCGTCACGTCGGCGAGGGCGTCCAGCGGCTCGATGTCGAGCACCACGGCCTGGGCGAGGTCTTCCGCCTCCGCCCGCGTCGCGCCGACGCAGGCCGCCACGCATTCGCCGACGAAGCGCACCTTGTCCGTCGCCAGCGCCGGATAGACAGAGGCCTTGAACCCCGGCACATCGGGCACCGCGCGGATCGGCTTGAGGTCGGGAAAGTCGGCGGCTGTGAACACGCGGTCTTCCATCCCCGGCGGCTTGATCACACCCCGAAGACGGCCATGCGGCACGCCGGACCGTGCGAAGGCAACGAACAGCGTCCCCGGCAGGTTCAGATCGCCGGTGAACCTCCCGCGCCCGCGCAGGTGCCGCGCGTCCTCCCTGCGCAGCAGCCGCGCGCCGATGCCGAAATCGCTGTTGCCGTCCATGGGATGAGATTAGATGCGCAACAGGGCCGCCGCAATCCGCGACGGCCCCGCTGTGACGTCCGTGAACAGCCGCCTATTTCGGCGGCTGGTAGTTCGGATACCGGTCGGTGACGTCGATGTTGAACAGCTTCCGCGCGTTGTCGCCCAGCATCTTGCGCTTCTGGCGCTCGTCCAGGAACGGCAGGTCGTAGATCACGCTCGGCAGGTCCATGTCCCAGTGCGGATAGTCCGACGACCAGAGAAGCTGATCCTCGGCATTGATCATGCTGAAGGTCAGCTCCAGCGCATCCATCCGGTCCGGCATCTCCATCGGCTGGCTGGTGTAGTACATGTCGCGCATGTACTCCGACGGCAGCTTCTTCAGCATCGGGGCTTCCGACCAGCGCATCTTGTAGTCGTTGTCCAGGCGCTGCATCAGCCACGGCACCCAGGCGAGACCGGATTCGATCCAGACGACCTTCAGCTTGGGGAAGCGCTCCGGCAATCCGTTGATGACCCAGTTGCAGATATTGACTGCGTTGAAGATGGTGAAGCCGAGCGCGTGGGTCACCAAGAACCTGTTGGTGTTGCCGACCAGCGGATCGCCCCAGTTGAACCCGGCATGGAAGCCCAGCGGCTTGCCCATCTCCTCC
>WHUE01000210.1 GCA_009377375.1 Alphaproteobacteria bacterium
GGCATCAAATAAGGCCCGACTGATCTGTCCCGTTAGCCAGAGGAAGATATGACGGAGACGATGAATCAGCCGCTGCAGCCGGCGGCCAACCGCTTCGATTTGAGAGACGCCGTCGTTATTGTGACCGGCGGCGGCAAGGGGATTGGAAAGGTCTATTCGGAGGAGTTCGCGCGTGTAGGCGCGAAGGTTGTGGTCGCCGATATCGACGCCGACGCCACGGCGTCGACCGCGACGCGCATCGGTGGCAGCGGAGGGGACGCACTCGGCATCCGGACGGATGTATCCGACCCAGACTCGGTTGCCGCGATGGCACGGCAGGCCGTTGAACGGTTCGGGCGCATCGATGCCCTGATCAACAACGCGTCGCTGATGAGTGTTCTGACGCGCCAGAACTGGGTCGAAATTCCGGTTGAGGAATGGGACCGCGTCATGGCGGTCAACCTGCGAGGCATGTTCCTGTGTTGCCGTGCGGTTTTTCCCAGCACGCAACAGCAGGGTCGGGGAAAGATCGTCAACATAGCCTCGAGCCGCGTGTTCGAGGGCACGCCGTTGCGGTGTCGCCGGGCAATACGCTCAGCGAGAGCCAGGTGAGCTCGTCATCGTCGCAATACCTGGCGGCGCGCGTGGAAGGCCGTGCCATCCCGCGGGCTCAGGTCCCTGAGGACTTGGTCGGCGCGGTCATGTTCCTCAGCTCGCCCGCGAGCGATTTCATCACTGGCCAGACGTTGAACGTCGATGGCGGCAAGGCGATGCACTGACAGCAATTTAGTAA
>WHUE01000211.1:0-417 GCA_009377375.1 Alphaproteobacteria bacterium
GATCGGCGACGACGAAACGCCGCCACTGGAGCGCGCGCGGACGCAACGTAAAGTCTCGATCGAATCTCTGCGTCCGAACCCGCGCAATCCACGTCAAACCTTTTCCGATGCCGAGTTGGAGGAACTCGCGGGCTCGGTGCGCGAGCGTGGCATTATCCAGCCGATCGTCGTACGTCCGTTCCCCGGCAAGGCCGATTCGTATGAGATCATCGCCGGCGAGCGCCGCTGGCGCGCGGCGCAACGTGCCGGCCTGCACGATGTGCCGATCGTCGCGCTCGATGTCAGCGATGCCCAGGCGCTGGAACTTGCCATCATCGAAAACGTGCAGCGTGCCGATCTTAATCCGCTCGAAGAAGCGGCCGGCTACCAGGCGCTGATGAATGAATTTGGCCACGGTCAAGACGCGGTCGCCAAGAT
>WHUE01000211.1:427-766 GCA_009377375.1 Alphaproteobacteria bacterium
AACACGCTGCGACTGCTGAAGCTGTCCGATCCGGTGAAGGCGTATCTTCATTCGGGCAAGCTCTCGGCGGGCCACGCGCGCATGCTCATCGGACAACCGAATGCCGAAGAGCTCGCAGAGATGATCGTCGACCGCGGGCTCAATGTCCGTCAGGTCGAGGCGCTGGCACGCAAGGAGGGCAAGGCGCAGGCCAAGGACCTCAAACCGCCGCGGCGCACCGGCAAGGATGCCGATACGGTCGCGCTGGAAAAACGAATCTCGGACGCGCTCGGCCTGCAGTGAGCGTCGACCACCGCGGCACCTGGGGCATCCTGCACATCCACTACCGCGACCTCGACC
>WHUE01000212.1 GCA_009377375.1 Alphaproteobacteria bacterium
TATATCTTCGGCTGGCTTGCCGGAGCCGGACTGCCCCCGACCGCGACCTACATCATCGGCGCTGTGGTCATCGTGCGTCCGCTGCAGGAGCTCGGCATCAATCCCTGGATTGCACATTTCTTCGTGTTCCTGATCTCGGTGTGGGGCGAGCTGTCGCCACCAACCTCCCTCACCGCCGCAGTCTCCGCGCGCATTGCCAATGCATCCTTCCTGCGCACCATGTGGGAGGCGCTGAAGATCTGCCTGCCAATCACGCTGATGACGTTCGCGATTTTCGCCCGGCCGAACATGGTCGTGAACCCGGGCTGGTTGCAGATCGCGGACACCCTGCTCGTCCTGATCTCGACCTGCGGTATTACCTTCGTGATGTTCGGGCGCTATCTCGAACGTACCGGCGGCGACATTGCGCTGCGCTGTCTGCTCGCGCTCGTATCGCTGTTCTGCATGTTCCATCCGGATATGAACACATCTGCTATTGCGGCCGCCGTGGTGGTTCCGGCATTCGCCGTCGGCATTTGGCGGTACCGGCATATCGCTGCGCCGAAATCGGTCGTCCAGCCGGCAGAAGGCCCGGCCGCTCCTTCGCCCGATTTGTCCAAGCTCGTGGTCGAGGCGCGTCGGGATGTTGGATGAGCCGTGCGGAACTTACCTCCGCTTTCGACGTTAGTACCTAATCTGGTTTGATCAGGCGGCGACCTCAGAAGGCTCGGGACCTCGGATGTACAGGCCCGGGCCTTTTGATTCAGCTTTGTTGCGACGCCTTTCT
>WHUE01000213.1 GCA_009377375.1 Alphaproteobacteria bacterium
GCCCGCCGGCTGAAGCTCTTGTTCAGGTAACGGATTGGCACCCAGTCATACTCGGCGAACATGCCGTTGACATGGCCCGCCGCCGCCTCCAACTCGTGGCGGATGTCGACGTAGTCCGAGACGTCGGAGCGCGACGGCGGATTGATCTGCAGGAACACCACTTTGCCCCGATTGTCGGGATAGGCGGTCAGCAGGTGCTCGAACGCTTCGACGCGCTTGATCAATCCTTTGGAGTAGTCGAGCCGGTCGACGCCGATGATGAGCGCGCGCTTGCCGAGGCTCTCCTCAAGGCGCGTGACTTGCTTGCTGCCTTCGCTCTCGGCGGCCATCTTGGCGAACAATTCGGTATCGATGCCGATCGGAAACGCCGCCGCGTACAGAGTTCGGCCAAATGCCTTGATGACACCGTCCTTGCCGATATCGCCGCGCGCCTCGCGGCGGATGTAGTCCTGAAAGCAGAGTAGATCCTCCTGAGTCTGGAACCCTACGAGATCGTAGGCACAGAGCGCCTTCACGATCTGGCGATGCATGGGCAGGGCCAGCAGGACTTCCAGCGCCGGCCAGGGGATATGCAGAAAGAAGCCCATCTTCTGCCGGCAGCCCGCGCTGCGCAGACTGTCGGCCAGCATGGTGAAGTGGTAGTCGTGGACCCAGATGGTGTCGGAGTCACGCAGCATCGGCTGCAAGCGATGCGCGAAGAGGGCGTTCACCCGCTGATAACCCGCCCAAGTACGCTGGGCGAACTCCGCCAGGTCGAGCCGAT
>WHUE01000214.1:0-546 GCA_009377375.1 Alphaproteobacteria bacterium
TTGAAGAAAAATTTTCGCGATTTCGGGGTTTATTACTGGGACATCGGCGGCATCGTCTTCGTTCGCGTGCTGCCGTTCATGGACGGCGTGCCGCTGTTCGGTCATGACGACGGGATTGTGAACGCCGAGAGTAGGGCCGCATGGTCGTTGGCCGGTACATCGTTCGCGGACAGCTACGAGGGCCGCGAGCTAAATGGCCGCATCTACCGGGCGCCGGATTTCATCCGCAGACTTGTTGCCGACCATCCCGAAAGCTCCCCGCACGAACAATGCGACGTGATGCCTTACATCGTCACGATGACCCCGCCGCCTGAAAAGCCGACGCAATAGCGGGGCATTAAGGAAAGCGTGGCGCGCCCGGCAGGATTCGAACCTGCGACCCCAGGATTAGGAATCACCTGACCTAGAAGACATTTTCCTTATCAACTCAAACGCTTAGGTGGCATAAGAGGCGGCGGTTTTCCTCTTGGGTCACACCCGGGGTCACAAAGCTCCGCTTTCGCTGCCAGCGCGGAGCCGTTGCGCGAAGGCCGCGAAGTGTTGAAC
>WHUE01000214.1:556-763 GCA_009377375.1 Alphaproteobacteria bacterium
GGGGGTGGCCTCCCCGAGAGGACTCGAACCTCTGACCTACGGTTTAGGAAACCGTCGCTCTATCCTGCTGAGCTACGGGGAGTTTGGATTCCACCATACCTATCAACGCCTGATTTTGGAAGGATAGACCCAAAAATCCACTCCAAAGCAACGGGATAAGTCACCACGCCGGCCTCTGGCTTGGCACGCAGGCGCATTTCAATTGCT
>WHUE01000215.1 GCA_009377375.1 Alphaproteobacteria bacterium
TCCGCCTGAGCGCGCCGGTGGCGGAGCCGAACACGTCATAGCCTTCGGGCACGCCGGAGTCCTCGGTGAGGACCACGGCCTCGCGAACCAGCCCGCCCCTCAGCACTCGTGGCATCAGATCGCCCACCAGCCATTCGTTCGAATTCCCGAACCCGGTGGACATGTAGCGCAAATCCGCGAGCCAGAGGCGGTAGCGGCCCGCCTCGATCTCGCCGGCGACAAAATCGAGCACGGCGCGGAACTCGGCCTGGCTGCCGAAGCTGCCCAGCCAGAAATCGGAAATCACCCCCGCTTCGGGACAGTGCGACACCAGCGCGTAGGGCGACCCGCCGGGAAGGCGGAAGGTCCGCAGTTCGGTCAGCGCAAAAGCTTGCGCGACATCCCGATTGAGTCTCGCCGGGTTCGCCATCCTTCGATGGATACCGCGCGATGGCGCCCCGCACAAGCGCCCGGTGACGCGGTCAGCCCTTTGCCGGGCCGTCCTCGCGCGCCCGGGCGGCGGCGAGGGTTTCCTTCGGCGGCACGATGTCGGTGACGAGGTCGCGGATCAGCCGCTTGTTCTTCAGCGGCTCCACCGTCACGCCGCTGTCCTTCAGCCGCTCGGTACAGGCGTAGCCGACCTTGCCGTCCACCCGCACCATGCATTCCTTGCAGGCGTTGGCGTTGACGCAGGAGTAGCGGAAGGCGATGGAGGAATCGAGATGGGCGCGGATCCAGGTCAGCGCGTCGAGCACCGAGGCGCCGTCCTCGTAAGGCA
>WHUE01000216.1:0-355 GCA_009377375.1 Alphaproteobacteria bacterium
CTGGGTGCCTACCCACGCGAAGTTGGGGAAGATCATCAGGTTGAACGGCTCTCCGCCCGTCCCCGGCGCCCCTATCTGCGGGAACTCAAGCAGCCCCTGCCCGTTCCCGAGGTCGCGGCAGTAGCCGTCGTGCCAACGGCCGCGGCTCCCGGTCTGGTTGGCGATGATGTCGATGAACGACCGGTGAACGAAGCTGACGTGGTAGTTGTCCACCGCGTTCTCGAGCTGCATCTTCCAGTTGCCGTTGTACTGGTAGCTCTGGACACCCGAGCGCACGAGGATGCCCTCCGGCCCCGAGTCGGTGATGCGGTCGAGGTAGGGGAGCGAGTTCGCCAGGTGCGCCCGGAGATCCTCG
>WHUE01000216.1:365-753 GCA_009377375.1 Alphaproteobacteria bacterium
CGCAGGAGGGGGAGCTCATCGAAGTCGAAGTCCTCGCCGTACCCCTTGCGGAACGGCACGCCGATGAGCTTGCCGGTCGAGTTGTACGTCCAGCCATGGTAGGGGCACCGGAAGTAGTTCGCGTTGCCGTAGTTCTCCTGGCAGACGATGGCGGCACGGTGCCGGCAGCGGTTGAAGAAGACGCGGAGCTCGCCATCGTCTGCCCCCCGCGAGACGATGACGGGCTGCCGACCGATACGCGTCGTCTTGTAGTAGCCGGGCTCGGCCACCTCGGTCTCGTGGGCGACGTACACCCACGTCCGCGCGAAGATCCGCTCGAGCTCGAGGTCGAAGACCTCGGGGTTGGTGTAGACGCGGCCGTGGATGCGGTCCGGCTGCACCAGCGCTG
>WHUE01000217.1 GCA_009377375.1 Alphaproteobacteria bacterium
AGTTCGCCGATACCCCGGTCGGCTATCACATCTACTTCGCCGGCGACGTGACCGGGCTCAACGTCGGCAGCGCCGTGCGCTATCGCGGGGTGCCGGTGGGCACCGTGTCCGAGATCCGCATCGACCCGTCCAACGTGGAACGCACCCGCGTGCTGGTCGAGCTGCGCCGCGACGCTCCGATCAAGACCGACACCATCGCGCGGGTCGGGCTGCAAGGCCTCACCGGCGTCGCCTTCATTCAGCTTGTCGGCGGCACTCAGTCGGCTCCTGCGCTGAAGCCGGCGCGCGACGAGGGGATTGCCGTCATCGCTTCCGAGCCCTCCACGCTGCAGCGAATCGTCGACCGCCTGCCCGAGATCATCGAGCGCGTCGCGGTGGTCGCGGACCGGCTGTCCCTGATCTTCAACGAGAGCAATCGCGAGGCGATGTCGGAAACGATCCAGAACCTGCGCACGCTGACCGATGTTCTGGCATCGTCGCAGGGCGACCTGAAGGGCGTATTGACGCGCGGTCAGGAGACGGTCGCCGCGCTGACCGACATGATGCGGGGCCTCGACAGCCGCGCCTCGCAGCTGGCCGACACGAGCGAGGCGGCCGTGGAGGAGTTCCGTACCACGATGGCCGATATACGCCGCACCTCCGCGTCGTTCAACGTGGCCGCGGAAGGGCTGAAGGAGATCGTCGAGGAGAATCGGACCCCGCTGCGCGATTTCTCGCAGGGCGGGCTTTACGAGCTGTCCCAGTTCGTCGC
>WHUE01000218.1 GCA_009377375.1 Alphaproteobacteria bacterium
GTCGCTTTCGCGCCACCGGTAGCCATAGCCGGGATAGTTCTCGATCAGCTCGAACTCCGGATCTATCGCGCGGAACTTCTGCCGGATGCGCTTGATCAGCGAGCGCACGTTGATGCGGAACCCGTCATCGCCGTCGCCGGCCCAGAACCCCTCGCCGTGGACCACGTCATAGATGTCGCGGTAGGTGAAATCGACACCGCGGCGCGAAGCGAGCTTCTGGACGATGCGGAACTCGCAGATCGTCAGCCCGACCTCCTGGTCCTGCCACCGGGCGCGACAGGTTTCCGGATAAAGCGTCAGCTCCCCGACCTCCAGCGCCTCGATGGGCGCCTCTTCCTGCTTGGAGCCGGTGACGATCAATCGCATCCGCTTCAGCAGGATGGACAGTCGGCGCGACTTGTCGATGAAATCCACGGCGCCGCAACCGAGCGCCGCATCTTCCACCACCTCCTTGTTGACGCCGGTCAGCACGATCACCGGCGTGTTGATGCCGGCGTCCCGGACGCGTTTCAGGAACGCGATCCCGGTCACGTCGGGCATATACCAGTCGAGCAGAATGACATCGCACCGGCCGCCATCGAGCAGCCATTCCAGCGCTGTCGCGCTGTCCGGGTGATGGATCGGGGTGTAGCCTTCGTGATCCAGGTTCTCCGACAGGGCCTCGATAAAGGCCGGATCGTCGTCGACCAGCAGGATTCTGGACCGTTCAGTGCTTTCATCGAGGGCGGATGCAGGGT
>WHUE01000219.1 GCA_009377375.1 Alphaproteobacteria bacterium
ATCCGGCCACGGGCCGATTGTATGATCTCGGCTATAACCAGGTTTTCGTCGATCCTGTCACAGGGGATGAATTAGGCAAACGTGAGTGGGGCGCTGCTTGGCCGGTGACCATGGAAAACCTGGTCTCGTTTCTTTACGAATTGCACATGTCGCTTCACATCCCGGAGATGTGGGGCATCGAGCATTGGGGGGAATGGCTGTTAGGCGGGATCGCTCTGCTTTGGACGCTGGACTGCTTTGTCGGGTTCTACCTCACCCTGCCGCGCCGGGCCTCGAACTCGGGCGCTCCGTCTTCGCCGGAACAGCCTTCCCCGCAGAGTTGGCGGGCACGTTGGGCACCCGCCTGGAAAATCAAGATTTCGGGGACTATGCGACGCATCAATTTCGATATCCATCGCGCCTTCGGCCTTTGGGCTTGGGGGTTGTTGTTTATGCTGGCGTTTACCGCATTCTCCCTCAATCTCTACCGTGAGGTATTCTATCCGGTCATGTCCATGGTCAGCGAGGTCACCCCCACCCCCATCGACGTGCGGACTCCAACCGACCTTCACGAACCTATCACGCCCAAAATCGGCTATGCCCCCGTCATCGACCGCGCCGTTCAAGTCGCCCGTGAGCGGGGCTGGCCCGAACCGGCTGGCGACGTCTTTTACGCGCAGAACTTCGGTATCTACGGTGTCCGGTTCTTTTATCCTGGTGCCGACCGTGGGACTGCGGGGGTGGCACCCCCCA
>WHUE01000021.1:0-5385 GCA_009377375.1 Alphaproteobacteria bacterium
GGCGCCTGGACGATTCCGTCGGCGCGCGCGCTCGGCGACGCCATCGCCGCGCTGCATCCGTCCGCCCATGACGCCGCACGGATAGAGCTTGCAGCCATCGAAACGCTCGACAGCGCAGGCGTGCTGCTGCTGCACCGCCTGCGCGGGGCGCTGGCGGAGGGCGGCCGCCCTGTGGCGTTCGCCGGCGCGTCCCCCGACCGCGCCGCGCTGATCGAGCGAATCGCCGATGCGTCCCGGGAGCCGCCTCCGCCGCCGGAGCGCTATCACCCTGCCATGACGCTGGTCGAGAATACCGGGCGCGGCACGGTCGAGGCCGTGAACGAGGCGCTGGGGCTGATGTCGTTCTTCGGCCAGGTGGTCGTCACCGGGCTGTCGGCGCTGGCGAAGCCGCGCCGCATCCGCATCGTGCCCCTGTTCTATCACCTGGAACGGGTGGGGCTGAACGCGCTGCCTATCGTCGGGCTGCTGGCCTTTCTCATCGGCGTGGTGGTGGCGTTCCAGGGCGCGGACCAGCTGCGGCGCTTCGGGGCCGAGATATTCACCGTCGACCTGCTCGGGCTTTCGATCCTGCGCGAGATGGCGGTGCTGATGACCGCCATCATCCTCGCCGGCCGGTCCGGCAGCGCCTTCGCGGCGCAGATCGGCACCATGCAGGTGAACCAGGAAATCGACGCGATCAGGACGATGGGCCTCGACCCGGTGGAGCTTCTGGTTCTGCCCCGCGTTCTGGCGCTGGTCGTCGCGCTGCCGCTGCTCACGGTCTATGCCGACCTGATGGCGCTCGGCGGCGGGCTGCTGATGGTAAACTTGACCCTCGATATCTCCGTTATCCAGTTCGTCGAGCGGCTGCAGAGCGCGGTCCCCGTCCGGTCCTACTGGGTCGGCGTCGTCAAGGCGCCGGTTTTCGGATTCCTGATCGCGCTGATCGGCTGCTACGAGGGCATGAACGTAAGCGGCAGCGCCGACAGCGTCGGCCGCCAGACCACCCGCGCCGTTGCGGTTTCGATCTTCCTGGTCATCGTCGCCGATGCCGGGTTCTCGGTCCTGTTTTCGGTGCTGCGCATATGACCGGGAGCGGCGACAGCGTGATCCGCATCCGCGGGCTGCACACCCGGTTCGGCAGCACCGTCATTCATGAGGGACTCGATCTCGACGTGCGCCCGGGCGAGGTTTTCGCGGTCGTCGGCGGGTCCGGCTCCGGCAAATCGGTGCTGCTGAACACCCTGATCGGATTGAATCGGCCCGCCGCCGGCACCATAGAGATACTGGGCGAAGACGCCGCGACACTGGACACGGTTGCGTTGCACCGTCTGCAAGCGCGCTGCGGCGTGCTGTTCCAGCAGAGCGCGCTGTTCTCCTCGCTGACCGTGATGCAGAACGTGCAACTGCCGCTGAAGGAGTTTACCGACCTGCCGCCGAAGATGACGGAGGAGATCGCCGCCCTCAAGATCGCCATGGCGGGGCTGCCGCCGGATTCCTGCGGCAAGTACCCCGCCGCCCTTTCCGGCGGCATGCGCAAGCGCGCCGGGCTGGCGCGCGCGCTGGCGATGGACCCCGAGATCCTGTTCCTCGACGAGCCGACCGCGGGGCTGGACCCGATCGGCGCCGCCGAGTTCGATTCGCTGATCGGCGGGCTGCAGCGCAGCCTGGGCCTGACCGTATTGATGGTGACGCATGACGTCGACACGCTGTACGCAATCTGCGACCGTATCGGCGTGCTGGTGGACAGGAAGATGACGGTGGGTACGCTGGACCAGTTGCTGGACAATCCGCATCCTTGGATCCAGGCGTATTTCCGGGGGCCGCGCGCGCGCGGCGCGGCGGCGGCAGGCAAGGCGGGGTGATGGAAACACGGGCAAGCTATATCCTGGTCGGCTCCTTCGTGCTGGCGCTGGTCGCGGCGATGCTGGGCGCCGCCATATGGTTCTCCAAGGTCCAGTTCGCCGATACGCCGCTCCGCTATCACATCTATTTCGCCGGCGACGTGACGGGGCTCAACGTCGGCAGCGCGGTGCGCTATCGCGGCGTGCCGGTGGGAACCGTGTCCGAGATCCGCATCGACCCGTCCAACGTGGAGCGCACACGCGTGCTGGTCGAGCTGCGCCGCGACGCCCCGATCAAGACCGATACCGTCGCGCGCATCGGGCTGCAGGGCCTCACCGGCGTCGCCTTCATCCAGCTTGTCGGCGGCACCCGGACGGCACCCGCGCTGAAGCCGGCGCGCGACGACGGGATCGCCGTCATCGACTCCGAACCCTCCACGCTGCAGCGCATCGTCGACCGCCTGCCCGAGATCATCGAGCGCGTCGCGGTGGTCGCGGACCGCGTGTCGCTGATATTCAACGAAGGCAATCGTGACGCGATGTCGGAGACGATCCAGAACCTGCGCCGGCTGACCGAGGCGCTGGCGTCGCCGCAGGGCGACATGAAGGACGTCATCCGGCAGGGCCGGGAGTCGGTCGCCGCCCTGACCGACATGATGCGGAACCTCGACACGCGCGCCGGGCAACTGGCCGACACGAGCGAAAAGGCCGTGGAGGAGTTCCGTACGACGATGGCCGATATCCGCCGCACCTCCGAGTCGTTCAACGTGGCCGCGGACGGGTTGAAGGAGATCGTCGAGGAGAACCGCGCCCCGCTGCGCGATTTCTCGCAGGGCGGGCTTTACGAGCTGTCCCAGTTCGTCGCCGAGGCGCGGGTGCTGGTCGATTCCCTCACCCGGCTGTCGCGGATGATAGAGCGCGACCCGGCCCGCTTCCTGTTCGGGGACACGCAGAAAGGATACCAGCCGAAATGAAGCCGCCGCGTCCGATACGGCACGCCGCCGCCCTGCTGGGTTGCCTGTTCCTGGCGGCGGGCTGCTCCCTGGACCTTCCGGGCAACTCGCCGCCGTCCCGACTGTTCGTCCTCAGCCCGAAAAACACGTTCGACCCGGACCTGCCCCGGGTGCCGTGGCAGCTCACGGTTGAGGTCCCCGTTGCCGAGGCCGGGCTGAACACCGCGCGGGTCGCGCTGCGCCGTTCGCCGCTGTCGCTGGAGTATTTCGAGCGCGCGAACTGGATCGACACCGCCCCGCGCATGATCCAGACGCTGCTGGTCGAGAGCTTCGAGAACAGCGGCCGCATCGTCGCCGTGGGCCGCCAGTCGGTGAGCCTGCGCGCCGATTACAGCCTGATCACGGAACTGCGGGAATTCCAGGCGCAATACGGCGACGGTCCCGCGCCGGATGCCCATGTGCGGCTCACCGCCAAGCTGGTGAAGATGCCGCAGCGCAACATAGTCGCCACGATGACCGCCGACGAAAGGATCCGCGCGAACGGCCCATCGCTGGACGAGATCATGCCCGCCTTCGACAAGGCGCTCGGCAAGGCGCTCAAGAAGATCGTGGAGTGGACGCTCAGGACGGCGCCGCCGCCTGAGAAATAAAGATCTCGCGCAGCAGCTTGCGCAACACCGCGCGGTGGAAGTCCTCGAAGCCGGTCGCGGAGATGGCGAAGGCGTCCGGCCCTGCGATCACCGCGGCGCGGAAATACGCTTCCAGCGCGCCGCCGAACTCGTCCACCGCAAGCCCGTTGATGGTGATGCCGCGGCGGATGGCCTCTTTGCGGGCATGCTCAGGCGCGATGCCGCGATTGTTGAAGCCGTCGCCCGAAATGTCGATCACCTGGCGGCGGCCCTGGAACCTGTTGCCTTCAAATGCGGCGATCCCGTCCTCGATGGCGGCGCCGAGCGAGGTGCCGCCGCCGAAGATGGTGCGCGGCGCGGCGAGCAGCAGCCCGGCCGCAGCCTCGGCATCCTCCTTGCCGGCGATGCGCGTCCACTCGATCACCCTGGTGGCGATTCCGGGGCCCGACCACTCGACGAAGGCGATGGCGATGGCTTTGTTCGGTCCCGATGCGATGGCCTTCAGAACCTCGGGATGGATCAGCGCCCGCGCGTAGCCTTCGCGCTGCAGCGCGAACTCGTCGCTGTCGATGCTGCCCGACGAATCGACCGAAAGCACCAGCTCCAGATCGACCGCCTGGGCGCGCAGCCCGCCCGCCGCGCCGAGCGCGCCGAGCGCGCCGGCGACCAGCAAGCAGAATGCGACAACGAACCGGACCATCGCGGCCTCCCGCCGCATGCCATACCGGCGCGATTATAGCGCGTTTGCGTACGGGTGAGCGCGCCGCGATCAGGCGCAGGCGTTGGTCCCGGCGCCTTCCAGCAGGTTGACGTGATCGCAGGTGAGCTTCTTGCCCGGCGCCTCGTCGATCTCGTAGACGTAGCCCCTGGTGCGGGCGTTGATCTCGTCCGCCTGCTTCTTCAGCGCCTCGGCTTTATCGCCGGCCGCATTCTCGGCCGACGCCGAGAAGCGGGCCCAGTACTTGTTGCCGACCTTCGCCGCCTCGGTGCGGATCACCAGCCCGTCGAAGGTCTCGAACTCGGCCTTGTATCCGCCGTCCTTGAACTCGACGTCGGCCGCCGTGGCGATATCCTTCAGCTCGATCCCTTCCAGCGCCTTGGGCATCTGGTTGGTCTCCCACTGCCCGCGCTGGGTCTTGCCCTCCGGTATGTCCGACAGCTTGAAATCCTTGTCTCCGGGCGCCGCGCGCTGCACCACAACCGTGTCGCCGCCGGGCGCGGTGACGGCCAGGCGCTTCATGTTGTCGCCGGTCACGTCTATGACCTTCTTCGACACCCAGTCCGCCGGCCCCTCGCCGAGATCGACCGTGCCCTCCGCCAGCCAGGCGCGCTTCTCGCCGTCGACGCGCAGATAGGTGCCGCCGCGGTCGGCGCCGAACAGGGTGCCGACCTTCTTGCCGATCAGCCCCTTGGCGAGAACGTTGCCGTCCTTGTCGCGCAGGGTGATCTCCCGGGACTTCACGCCCTTGGCGGAGACGGGCTGGACATCGAGCCGGTCGTAGCGGTCCGCGTTCGCGGTCTTGGCCTCCAGCAGCTTGAGCTGCGAGATCTGGACGAGGACGGTCTTCACCTTGTCGAACAGGACGGGGTAATCGCCGACGCTGGACAGGACCCAGCCGCCGTCCTTGGCCTTGACGGTGAAGGTCCTGTCGGCGGACTTGACCTCCAGCTCGGCGACCGCGTTCACCGCCGGAGCGACCTTGGGGAAGACCAGCGCGCGGTCGGCGGGTATCAGCGTGGGCGCCGGCCGCGTGACGACGGCGGCGACCGCCGCGCCGACCATAGCAACCGTAACCACGGCAAGCGCGATGAACGATCTCGGTGTCATGGCGTCGCTACCTTTCCTCCTCTGCCCCGCGCGGCCCGATCAGCCGTCGGCCGCGGCGCGGTGGTCCCGCGCCAGCCGGCGGCGGCGAATCCCCATCCCGATCGCGAACAGCACGACCAGGGCCGGCATCAGCCCGATATTGATGGCCTTCA
>WHUE01000021.1:5395-45669 GCA_009377375.1 Alphaproteobacteria bacterium
CCGATCGCGAACAGCACGACCAGGGCCGGCATCAGCCCGATATTGATGGCCTTCAGCCGCGCGTCCAGCGCATCGATGTCCTCGCGCAGCGCCTGCTGCACGTCGCGCAGCTCGCGCCGGATCGAAATTGCCTCGTGGCGGAAGGTGTCGATCGCGGTCTTCTGTTCGGGCGACAGGATGACCGTCTTGCCTTCCTTGGTCTCCTTGGTCTCCTTGGTCTCCTTGGTCTGGAGATCCTTCATCTTGGTCTCGATTTCCTTGAGCTTCTCCAGCAGGGCCTGCTCCTTCGAGCGGTAGCGAAGCTCCGCCTCCTTGCGCAACTCCTCGACCTTGTCGAAGGGCCGCTCGGAGACGCCGCGGCTGCGCAGCCCGATCAGCGCGCTGCTGCCGGCCATGTTGTCCACTGCGTTGGTGACGAAATCGCCGTTATTGGCGATCGGCACCGTGACGCGTTGGCCGAAGAAGTCCTGTGTCCGCATCCAGGACCCGTCGGCCAGCATGTCGGTGTCGGCCACGACGATGAGGTTGGCCGTGTCCTTCGTTTCCTTCAGATGCGGCAGCGGGTCCGCGACCTTCTCGCCCTTCTTGATCTTCGCCTCGCGAATCTCGTCGCGCATCTTGTCCTTCGGCATGCCGTCGGGGAAAGCGCTCTGCAGCTTGCCGGAGATGCGGGCGGCCACGGCCAGGCGCTTGCCGCCGGATTTGAACTCCTTGAGCAGCTGCGCCGGCTTGGGGTCCTTCATGACCTTCCCGGCGTCGATCGCCATCGACTCCTCGCCCGATTGCAGCAGCGGCTCGAAGGTCAGTCCGGAGCCTTCCTTCGCGCCGATGAAGCCCGAGCTGGCGAGGTTGACCTGCTCCAGTTCGCTGGTAACGACGTCCTTCTTGGCGATCTGGTCGCCGCTCAGCGTGATCCAGGCCAGGTAGTCGGTGATGACCGGCCGGCCCAGCGCGTCGGTGCCGGCGCTGACCCGCTGCGCGCCCTTGCGGTCGCCCAGGATCTTGCTCTTGTCGTATTCGATGCCCCAGGCGCCGAAGAGCGTCTTCAGGTCCGAGCCGTCGTCGGGCGGCTGGCGCTGCATGGCGTTGGCGCGCGTCGCCTCCTCCGAATAGGGGTCGACGAAGACCATCGTCTTGCCGCCGCGCATCACGTACTGGTCGATGTAGTAGCGGTCGACCTCGTCCATGTCGCGCGGGTGGATGACCAGCAGCAGGTCAATGTCGTCGGTGATCGGATCCTCCAGCGTCACCCGCTCGACCTGGAAGGATTCCTTGAGCTGCTCGACGATCTGCCACGGGCGGTAGCGCTTGACCGGGTCGGCGTCCACCGGCAGCGACGAATAGATGCCGATCTTCTTCTTCTTCGGGTTGGCGAGGTTCTGCACCAGCCGGCTGACGTCGTATTCGAGGAACTGCGCCCGCTGCAGGGTGAAGAACGGGATCACGTCCTGGTCGTCGGTGGTGTTGGTGCCGGCCAGCCCGAAATAGCCGAGATTACCGGCCTGGGTGATCGGCACGCCGTGCAGCCCGAACCCGACCGCACGGTCCTCCTCCTGAGAGAACGGCTCCGGATAGATGATCTCCAGCTTCAGCACGTTGTTGGAGAGTTCGACGTAGCGTTCGAGCAGCTCCTGCACCGTGCGCGCGTAGTCCTTCAGCGCCGGGCTCTGCGCGGTCAGGTCGCGCGACAGGAAGAAGCGCAGCGTCACCGGCTCCTTCAGCGAGGACAGGATTTCCTTCGTGCCGTCGGAGAGCGTGTAGACCTTCTGCTCCGTCAGATCGAGCCGGGCGTTGCGGAAGATTTCGGTTGAGAAGATCAGGACGGCGAGAAACAGGATCGCGGCCAGCACGAGGCTGGCGATGGAAAGCGTCCGCCGGTCCCAGGAAGCGATAGCGTTCATTGTTCCGCCCCCTCCCTAGGAGCCGCGCTTGAGATCGACGACGACGACGTTGGCGAACAGGAACAGCGTCATGATCGCCAGGAAGAAGATCAGGTCGCGCAGGTCGATCACCCCCTGAACGATCGAATCATAATGCGTCAGAAAGCTCAGCGACTGCACGAGACCCACCACGAAGCCCGGCGCCCAGCCCTGGAAGACCGACAGCACCAGCTCCAGCCCGCTCATCATGAACAGGAAGATGACCGCCGCCCCGATCACGAAGGCAATCACCTGGTTGCGGGTGAGCGCCGAGACGAACCCGCCGATGGAAAGATAGGCGCCGGCCATAAGCAGGCTGCCCAGATAGCTGGCCAGGATCACCCCGTTGTCGGGGTTGCCGAGATAGTTGACCGTGATCCACATCGGGAAGGTCAGGGCCAGCGCGATGCCGGTGAAGATCCAGGCGGCGAGGAACTTGCCGAACACGGCCTCGGTGGTGGACACCGGCAGGGTCATCAGCATTTCCAGCGTGCCGGCCTTGCGCTCCTCCGCCCACAGCCGCATCGCGACCGCGGGCACCAGGATCAGGTAGAGCCACGGCTGGAAGCCGAAGAGCGGCTGCAGGTCGGCCTGGCCGCGGTCGAAGAGATTGCCGAAATAGAACGCCGTCGCCCCGTTGAGCGCCACGAAGACGACGATGAACACGTAGGCCAGCGGGGTGGTGAAATACGCCCTGACTTCGCGCCGGCATATGGCGAGGGTGGTGCTCATGCTGAAATTCCCCTACGCCGCCGTGGTGAGCTCGCGGAACACGTCGTCGAGCCGGCCACGCTCGACGCGCAACTCGTCGATCCGGAAGTCGCTGCCGCGAAGCTGGGCGCTGACCCGGTCGATGATTACCCCGCCCGACTGCGAAAACGCGATCAGTTGCGCCGCGCCGCTTCCGTCGGAGACGACCTCGACCGAGGCCACGCCCTCGATCGCCGAAATCTGGCCGCGGCAGGCATCGGCCTGATCGCCGGGCAGGCGGACGACGACCGCGTTGTGGTGGCGCGACCGCGCCTCGAGCTCCAGCGGGGTGCCGTCGGCAACGATGCGCCCCCTGGCGATGACGATGGCGCGCGAGCACACCATCTCCACCTCTTCCAGCAGGTGGGTGGAAATGACGATCGCCTTGTTGGGCGCCATCTCGTTGATGAGGCGGCGCACCTCGTGCTTCTGGTTCGGATCGAGCCCATCGGTCGGTTCGTCGAGAATGAGGACGTCCGGGTCGTGCAGGATGGCCTGGGCGATGCCGACGCGGCGCTTGAAACCCTTGGACAGCGTGCCGATGGACTGGCGCAGCACGTGGCGGATGTTGATGCGCTCCGCCGCCTGCCCGATCGCCCGTCCCTTCGCCGCGCCGCTGATTCCGCGCACGTCGGCGACGAAGCCGAGCAGCTCCAGCGGCGTCATGTCCTCATACAGCGGCGCGCCCTCGGGCAGATAGCCGATGCGCTTCTTCACCGCGATCGGATCGGTTGCGACGTCGAAACCCTCGACCAGAACGCGGCCGGAGGTCGGGGGCAGGAAGCCCGTTACCATCCGCATCGCGGTGGTCTTGCCCGCGCCGTTCGGTCCCAGGAACCCGAGCACCTCTCCCCGGTCCACCGAGAAGCTGATGCCGTCTACCGCCGTCAAAGAGCCGAAGCGCTTGATCAGCCCCTCGATCTCCAGCATCTGAGTCATCGTGCGATGTCTCCCTCTCCCCGTGCCCCCACGTCCCGGTCGTTTCGCCGGCCCCGGCGCCTCCGGGCGCCGGCCGTACTGCCGGAATGATCCTGAATTGCGGTGGGCAATAGCGCTTTAAACTACTCTAATCTATCCGTTTTTAGCGATCCCCCGAATTCAGGCGTGCCATGATTTGGAGGTTCGCCGCCCTAATGTCAAGACAACTCTGGCAATCGGGCGAGAATGTGGCGCTATTGGATGCCGAGCAGCGCCGCCGCCCGATCCGCGATGGCGAGAGAGGCCGTCATGCCCGGCGATTCGATGCCGAAAAGGTTGACCAGCCCGGCCACGCCGTGGCCCTCCGGCCCCTGCACCATGAAGTCGCAGGCCGGCTCGCCCGGCGCCTGCAGCTTCGGCCGGATGCCGGAATAGCCCGGCAGGATCGCGCCGTCGGCGAGGTCCGGATAGTAGCGCCTGACCGCCTCGTAGAACACCTCGGCGCGAGCGGGATCGACGTCGTAGTAGATTTCCTCGATCCATTCCACGTCGGGCCCGAACCTCACCTGGCCGCCGAGATCGACGGTCACGTGGACCCCCAGACCGGCCTTCTCCGGCACCGGATAGATCGGGTGCTTGAAAGGCGGCCGGCCGACCAGCGAATAGTAGTTGCCCTTGGCGTAGTAGCAGGGCGGGATCGCGTTCGACGGGATGCCGGCGATCGAGGCCGCGATCTTCTGCGCGTGCAGCCCGCCGGAATTCACCACCAGCCCGGTACGGATGCGCGACGGGTCGGCGCCGCCGACCTCCAGTTCGATGCCGTCCTCGTCCACATGGCCGCCGACGACCGGGGACTGGAAGACGATGAAGCCGCTGTTGTCCTCGATGTCGCCCTGATAGGCGAGCATCAGCCCGTGGCTGTCGATGATGCCGGTGGACGGCGACCACAGCGCGCCGACGCATGACACCGCGGGCTCCATCGCGCGGACGTCGGCGGCGGTGCGCCATTCCAGGTCGTTCACCCCGTTGGCCGCGGCCGCGGCCTTGAGCCGCTCCAGCTCCGCCATCTGGTCGTCGGCGGTGGCGACGATGTACTTGCCGATGCGTCGGTGCTCGACGCCGTGCTCCTCGCAGAACCGGTAGAGCTGGCGTTTGCCGTCGACGCAGAACAGGGCCTTCAGGCTGTCCTTGGGATAGTAGATGCCGGCGTGGATGACCTCCGAATTGCGCGAACTGGTTTCGGTGCCGACGGTGTCCGCCGCTTCCAGCACGATCACCTCGCGCCCGGCCAGAGCAAGGCGTCGGGCGACCGCGAGCCCCACCACCCCGGCGCCGATCACCACGCAGTCGACGCGCTCCGTCATTCCTCAGAACCCTTCCTCATGGTCGGCAAGGTACGCGCGCTCCTCGTCCGTCGTCTCCCGCCCGAGCACGCCGTTGCGGTGCGGGAACCGGCCGAACCGGGCGATGACGTCGCGGTGCCGCAGGGCGTACTGCACCGCTTCTGTCTTGCGGTCGTGGAGCGGCATCGCCTCGATCAGGGTGACGCCGCGCTCCTGCTCCGCCAGGTCCTCGCTATGCTCGAACGGCAGATAGAAGAAATGCCGCTGCACCGGCTCCACGGCGCGGTCGTGACCGCGGTCGATGGCCGCCTTGGCCAGTTCCAGCGCCTTCGCATCGTTGGCGAAGGCAGCGGCGGATTCGCGCCGCAGGTTGCGCGAGAACTGGTCCAGCAGGATGACCAGCGCCAGTGCGCCCCGCGGCGTCTCGATCCAGTCGTCAAGCTCGCCTGCGGCCGCGCGGGCGTACAGGGCGCCGAAGCGGTCGCCGATCTCCGCGTCGAATGCGTCGCTGCGGCGGAACCATTCGTCGCGATGCCCGCCATAGCCGGGATCGCCTGGCCGCCCGAACCAGAATTCGAGAACCGCTTCGCTGTCGCCTGTCGTCATCTTCGGGCCGGTGCCTCCGGAAACCGGCCCTGTCCTATCCCGCGGCGCAGCGCGGGGCAAGCCGGCGCGGAGGGATTCGTCTAAAATTTTATACTTATTTCTATTTATTTAAATATTAAATTATATGGCATTTATTACATATTTAGAGCCAGTTTTGCTTGACAATTACTATTTTCATTATTATAACAATTCCCGAAGGATGCACGACGACCGTGCGCCAAGGTGAGTGTCATGAACACATTCGAGATCCGCACCTTCAAGGATGGGCGCTGGACCACCGATTCCCGCTGCAACAGCAACGAGGAAGCGCTGGCCGTCGCCAATACCCTCGCCGGCGACCGCAACATCGCCGGGGTGAAGGTCGTCGAGGAAACCTACGACGAGAACCAGGGGCTTTTCCGCGAAAAGACGATCTTCAGCTACTTCAAGCAGGACGACAAGGTCTTCAACCCGCGGCTGCAGAAGAAGAAGGAGTCGGCCGGAGGCGGCGCCGCGGCCGCCGCGATACGCCGCGCCGAGGCGGAAAAGGGCGGCGGGCTCGACGCCCGGGCCTGGATGCTGATCCTGGGGCTGCTGGTCAGTCTCGGCGGCAATGTCGGGCTGGCGATGTACTGGGGCAACGGCAATCTGGAAACCTCGATGGCGGGCAAGGCGCGCAGCAGCGGCGTGGACCTGGTCGTCTACGATCTGCCCCCGGTGACCACCAACTACAAAGACAAGACCGGCACAAAGGTGGTGAAGATGCGGCTGGGGCTGGAGTTGTCGAGCCAGGACAACGTCGCCGCGGTGCAGGAGCGCCTATCGAGCATCATCAACCGCGTCGCCAACGATCTGAGCGCGCTGGACGGCCAGGACCTCAACAGCGCGACCAGCCTGAACCAGCTGCGCGACGCGCTGCAGGAAGGCGTGCAGAAGGCCGCCGGCGAGGACACGCCGATTGAGGGCGTGCTGTTCAAGGAGGTGCTGGTGTTCTGATCCGCGGCGATCGACACGCAGCCCAACGGTTCTCGGGACGTCCGAGGCTGCCCGCGGGCGGCGGCAGGGCGAACCGGCTTCCCCCTCCGGCCTTATCGTCCCGCCTGCCGCCCGCGGGCACTTTTTCGATGGCGGACCTGTTTCGCGACCGGCGAAAAGGCAATAAGGTCCGGCCATGAGCGCACACGGCATAAAGCCCGTCGGCTACCTGGACTGCCCCGGCGGCGGCCAGGTCCGGGTCGACGGCAACTTCGCCTATATCGGCCACATGGAATGGCCGCACGGCACCTCCATCGTCGATATCAGCGACCCGTCGAAACCGGCAACGGTCGCCGAGATCGCGATGCCGCCTCATACCCATTCGCACAAGGTGCGGGTCCAGGACGGGCTGATGGTGGTCAACCACGAGCGCCTCGGCGGCGGACCGCAGCCGGACGATTTCTCCGGCGGGCTCGGCTTCTGGGACGTGACCGACCCGAAGGCGCCGAAGCATATCGGCAACTGGGCCACGCCGGGCCGCGGCGTCCACCGCTTCGATTTCGATGGGCGCCACGTCTACATGTCGCCGACGGTGGACGGCTATGTCGGCAATATCATGATGATCCTCGACGTTGCCGATCCCCTGAAGCCGCAGGAGGCCGGGCGCTGGTGGATTCCCGGCCAGTGGAAGGTCGGCGGCGAGGCCTATCCTTGGGAGGGCCTGCCGGCGCCGCGCTGCCATCATCCGCTGCGCATGGGCGACCGGCTCTATGTCAGCTACTGGCATCACGGGTTCTTCATTCTGGACATTTCGGACATGGCGAAGCCGGTGCCGGTGTCGGGCTTCGCCACCAGCCCGGCCTTCCCGCATCCGGAGCACACCGCGCTGCCGATCCCCTTCCCCGTCCAGGACCGCAGGCTGATGATCCTGGCCGACGAGGATGTCGCCAAGCTGCGCCCGCACGCCCCGGCCTTCGCCTGGGTCGTGGACATCACGGTGGAGCAGCAGCCGCTGCCCATCGCCACCATCCAGCCCGCGGGCCAGGGCAGGGCCCCGGCACCGTCCATGACCGGCTGCCACCAGCCGTCCGAGGTGGTCACCGGCACCGAGATTCCGTTCGCGTGGTTCGCCCAGGGGCTGCGCGTGTTCGACATCAAGGACCCCTACGCGCCGGAGGAGGTCGCCTGGTTCCAGCCGGATCCGCCGCCCGGCGAGGCCCGGCTGTCCAGTAACGACGTCACCATCGACGACCGCGGGCTGATCTACCTGATCGACCGCGTCCGCGGCCTGCACATAGTCGAGCGGAGCTGACAGGCGGCCTTAGCCGAACGGCGTCCAGGCCTTCTGCACCGCCGGGCGGGCCTTGATTGCGTCGTGCCAGCGTTTCAGGTTGGGATGGTCGCCGAGGCCGATCCCCTCGTCGCCATGCAGGTGCACGTCCGGATAGACGGAAATGTCGGCCACGGTGTAGCTGTCGCCGGCGAGGTATTCGTTCTCGCCCAGATGCCGTTCGAACATGGCGAGCATGTCGCGCAGCACGCCGTCATAATGCTCCTTCGCCTTCGGCACGTCTTCCGGGTTGCGCTTCCAGAAGAAGCCGTACTGCTGCGCCAGCGTCGTCCAGGTCGCGCTGCCGTAGAACAGCCACTGATCGACCTTCACCTGCTTCAGCGGGTCGGACGGGTACAGCCCGTTATCGGCCTTGGTCCCCAGATATTTCAGGATGGCACCGGATTCGCACAGCGTGACCCGGTTGCCGCCCGGCCCGTCGGTGTCGATCAGCGCCGGGATCTTGTGGCCGGGACTGATCTTCAGGTAGCCCGGCTCGAACTGCTTCTTCTCGCGGATATTCACGGGCTTGAGCTCGTAAGGCAGCCCGCTCTCCTCCATCCCGTGCCGCGCCTTGTAGCCGTTGTCGGTCATCCACGTGTAAAGCTCGATCATCTCTGCCTCCCTGTGCCCATCGGTCGAGCGCACTGTAGCGGCGGGCGCGGGCGCTGAACAGCGGCAGCATACGCATTGCCGCGGCCGGGGCAATCGCCCTAGACTGGAGGCCGCAACCGCGCAGGAGAGCACCCATGGCGACCTCGACGGACAAGGCCACCGGCAACCGCGACGCCAGGCTGGCCGCGCTGTACGACCGGCTCGGCGCGCACGACCTTGCCCCGTACTGGGCGGTGAACGCCGGCGCGGACAACGACGAGGACGGCCAAGTGCTGAAGGGCGCGAAGGCGGTGCCCTATATCTGGCGCTACGCCGACATCGAGCCGATCCTGTTCGAGGCCGCCGAACTGATCACGATGGAGGATTCGGAGCGCCGCTCGGTGGTGCTGGTGAACCCCGGCCTCGCCCCGGTGCGCGCCACCGTGACCTCGCTCTACACCGCCTACCGGCTGAACGATCCGCGCGAGATCATGCCGCCGCACCGGCACTCCATCAACGCGGTCCGCATCGGGTTGACCGGCAGGCAGAACTTCACCGGGGTGGAGGGGGAGAACATCACCTTCGGCCCCGGCGACCTGGTGCTGACCCCGGCGGACGCGTGGCACAACCACGGCAATCACGGCGACGATTTCGCGGTCAATGTCAGCGTGCTCGACCTGCCACTGTCCGAATTCCTCAACGCCGCCAGCTTCGAGCACGGCTATGCCGAGGCGGAGGACGGCGCCCTCGTCGCCCGCCGCGAGCAGACCTCGCGCTACGCCGAGGACTATTCGCACCGGGTCTACGGCAAGGGCGGGCTGATGCCGCGCTTCCTCGACCACAATCGCGGCACCGGGCTGCACTCGCCGATGTACGTCTATCGCTGGGAAGAGACCCGCGAGCTGCTGGAACGGTTCCGGGACCACGACGGCAGCCCGTGGGACGGCATCATGCTGGAATACCGCGACCCGGCCACGGGACGCGCGCCCTATCCCACCATGACCTTCTTCGGCCAGATGCTGCGCCCCGGCGAGAAGACCCTGCCGCAGACCCAGAACGCCAGCCTCGTCTGCATCGCCTTCGAGGGCGCGGGCAGGACCGTGGTGGACGGGGTGACGCTGGACTGGAAACCGTTCGACGCCTTCGCCGTACCCGGCGGCAGCTGGTTCCACCACGAGAACGCCTCGGCCCGCGACGACGCCATCCTGTTCGTCACCAGCGACGAGCCCACGCTCCGCGCCCTCGGCTTCCACCGCCGCCAGGGACGGACGGCGGAGGGCGAGGCCGTCAGGCTGGACTGACCGGACGCCCTTCGCCCCCGCACGGGCCGCAGACCGGCACGAAGACTCCAGAAACCGTCAGTGCGGCGCCGAGCCGGAGACCAGCCTTTGAGGGGCGGAATGCCTGCGATCCCTCCCGCTCCCGGTTTCAGCCTCGCCGGGCCGGACTCCGATATAGCGGACCAGCAGGCGCTCGAAACGCGCCTCGAGCTGTTCCCGGGTCGGCGCGGTAAGCCGAACCCGGTACGGGCGGTTCACGACGGTTCCCGTATACAGCGCCAACTCCTCGTCGTAGTCGATGCCGATTGAATACTGGCCGATTTTCCTGGTTGCATGCATGATTTCCTCCGCGCCGGTCCTGCACCCTGACTGTCGAGATTCGGGAACGGCGTGCCCGTTCCGTCACTCGAATGGATTATAAAGAGATAAATTGGGGGAGAAATTTGATATTTCAAGGTGCTTTTTTCGAATTTATTGTAATTTTATTACAAAAATTACGCCATGAAGGGGCCGCGCCCGGCGAAAGGCCCCTTGCAGCGAGGGATGAAAACCGCCTTCCGGCTCCCAACCTAGTGGCGGAAATAGCTGGCGACTTCTGCACGGGGCCCGAGCGCCCGGCATAGCGAGAGGAGAATCCGGAGATGCTGCATGAATTTCGGGAGTTCGCCGCGCGCGGCAACGTGGTCGACCTCGCCGTCGGCCTCGTTCTCGGCACCGCCTTCGGCGCGATCGTCAATTCCCTGGTGAACGACATTCTGATGCCGCCCATCGGGTGGCTGACCGGCGGGATCGATTTTTCAGGCCTCTACGTCGTTCTCGGGTCCGGCGAGTATGCGTCGCTGGGGGCCGCAAAGCAGGCAGGCGCGGCCACGATCAACTACGGTGTGTTCATCAACACGATACTGACGTTCCTGATCGTCTCGTTCGCGATGTTCATCGTCGTGCGCCAGATGAACCGCCTGCGGCGCAGGCAAGACTCCCCTTCCGAGCCTTCGCCGGGCCCGGCGACGAGGAACTGTCCCTACTGCATCAGCACGATTCCCTCGGCGGCGACACGCTGCCCGCAATGCACCTCGCCGATCGAGGCGGAGACGAAAGTCTGAGGCGCCGGCCCCCGATGCGTCAGCCGAAGATCAGCGACGGGTACCATATCGTGTGCATGACGTGGTCGAACATCCCCACCATGAAGGCGAGGCCGGCCGCCATGTACAGGGCGGCGATCCGCCAGCTGTAGCCGCCCCAGACCATCAGGTACAGGCCCATGAACAGCGGCAGCGCGATATGCTGCCCGGCGACGACGGTGACGACGATGAGGGCGGAGAGCCACCCGAAGAAATTCGCCGTCCGGGTCAGTTCCCGCCGCAAATCGGCGGCCGCGGCGCCCGTGGGCAGGACCGAAACGCCCAGCATACGGTTCATGGCGCGAACGGCCCCGACATCTCTCAGGAACGCCCCCGCCGAAAGCGCCAGCCCCGCCCCGCCGATGACGACCGGAAACAGCCTCACGGTCGGCGGCCATTGCATGGCCGCGATCACGGCGGCGGCGAAGACCAGCAGGACCAGGCCGGAAAACAGCAGCGAAAGGCGCGGATCGCCGGCGTCCGCGTCGGAGGTTACCGGCCCGGGCGCCTCCCGTCTCTGCCGCAGGTGGCTGCGGACGGCGAAGAAAACCGTGATCGCGATCACCGCGCCCAGGATGAGCACGATCGGCCGGCCCAGCCACTCCCAGCCGTAGCTCCGTATACTGAGATGGAGCGAGTTCTCCATGATCCGGCCGAGAATGTAGCCGAGGATCAAAGGCGGGCGCGGCCATCCCGCCTGCTTCATGAAGACGCCGATGAGCCCGAAGACCAGAAGCGATATCCAGTCGCCGATATTGCTGCTGGCAGTCCAGGCGCCCATGAACATGAACAGTGCGATGGCCGGCACCACCAGATGCGCCGGGATGAAAATGATCTTCTGGAGCTGGTTGGCCCACACCATCAGAAGCAAGCCCGCCATCACGTTGGCGATCACCAGCGCCCAGACCATGCTGAACGTGATGTCGAGCTTGGTTGTCAGCATCTCCGGCCCCGGAGTGATCCCCTGGATCAGGAAAGCGCCCAGCAGGATCGCCATCGGGGCACTGCCCGGGATGCCGAAGGCCACCGTCGGCACCAGCTCCCCGCCCTTGACCGAATTGTTGGCGGCCTCGGGCGCGATGACGCCCCGCACGTCGCCCTTGCCGAAGCGCGACTTGTCCTTGGCGCTCTGCACCGCATGGCCGTAGGCGGCCCAGTCGGCGATGGTCGACCCCAGTCCCGGAAGCAGCCCGATATAGATTCCGATCACGGCGCTGCGCAGCAGCAGCCACCAGTGACGGAAGGCGTCCTTTATGCCGGTGACGAGACCGCCCGAGACCTGCTCGCGAGGAACGTCGGAAATCGGCCGCTCCCGCACCGCCAGGTTGACCAGCTCCGGCAGGGCGAAAATGCCGAGCACGAAGGGAACCAGGGGCAGCCCGTCGAGGAGATAGGTCGTCCCCATCCAGTAGCGCGGAATCGCGACGGATTCGGCATAGCCGACCATCGAGATCAGCAGCCCGAGCGCGGCGGCGCCCAGCCCCGTCAGGATCGACCGGCCGCTGAGGGAGCCCACCATGGTCAGCCCGAGAAGGCCGAGCATGAAAAATTCCGGCTTGGCGAAGGCCAGCACGATGGGCTGGACCAGCGGGATCGACAGGCCCATCACGAGCGCCCCCAGAACGCCGCCGATGGCCGAGCAGGTGAAGGCGGCGCCGAAGGCGCGCGACGCCTCTCCGTTCTTCGCCATCGGATAGCCGTCGAGCACCGTGGCCTGCGCCGCGGCGGTCCCGGGCACCCCGATCAATATCGCCGTGATGCTGTCGCTCGTGGTGGTGACCGCGTACATGCCGAGGAGAAAGGCCAGGGCGGAGACCGGGTCCATGCCGAAGGTGAACGGCAGCAGGATCGCCATGCCGGAAAGCCCCGACAGGCCGGGCACGGCGCCGAAATAGAGCCCGAGCATGATGCCGAGCAGCAGATAGCCGATGGCCGGCCATTGCAGCGCGATCATCAGCCCTTCGAAGGCGACTTCAAGCATTTGTAATCAACTCTGCCGCACCCGCCCGGTCGATTCCGTCGTGGCTTCTCTGCTTGCGGGACGCGGCCATGGCCTGTTTCGGAAGTCCGCATCCGGCCGGATGCGCGGGAAGGTGCGGGCGGATGTTCCGCCCGCACCCGTCAGATCCGGCACGCCGGAAACATGCCGGGCGGCAGCGCCCTAGTTCTTTCCGGCCGCGACATCCGCCATGTACTTGCGCATGAACGCGGCGAGCTCCGGCTTCACGTTGACGACGCCGGCGATGATCTTCTCGCCCTCCTCGCCGACGACCAGGTTCGGCCGGTTCTTGACCGCCTTCTCATAGTCCTTGAGGAAAGCCTCGTCCTTCCACAGCCCGGTGAACGCGGCGCGCATGATGCCGACGGATTCCTTCGGCGACTTCGGCGGCATGAATGCGGTGCGGAACATGCTGGTGAAGGGATCCACGATCATCCGCAGCCCCTCGTACTTCATGCCCGAGGGCTTCTTGCCGTGGACCTGCTCGTAGAATTCCTCGAACGTCTGGAGCTCCGGCACGGAGGGACTGCGCTTGATCGTCCCGTCAGGACCGGCGGCGGTGAGATGCCACAGCGGAATCACCAGCCCCCGTTTCTCCATCGTCGGCTGGATCGAAGCCCGCCAGCCCGGCAGAGAGGAATTGGCCATCTGCCCCTCGCCCTGGAGGATCGCCGTCTCGACGCCCTTGAGCCCCTTGTAGCCGGGCACGGCGTTGTACTTGATCCCGAGCAGGTCGAGCGCCAGCGTCTGCTGGATCGTGTTGGTGTTCTGGGCGTCGAGCGACAGCGCCTTGAGCCCGGAGGTCTTCATGATATCGGCAGGCTTGTTCACGCCGGGCGGGGTGTCCTTGCGGATATAGAACACCACAGGGTTGGCGACCCCGGCGACGAAGCCGAAATCGGTGTACTTGACGCGGAGCCCGGGATCGCCGAGCGCCCCGGCCAGCACGTTCCATGTGAAGAAACCGACGGTGAGGCCGTCAGGCTTCGCGACCTCGCCCAGATAGTTGGTGCCGATCATGCCGCCGCCGCCACCCTGGTTCTTGACGATGACAGTGGGCTCACCGGGTACGTGCTTCGGCAGATGCCGCGCGACGATGCGGCCTTCGATGTCGGTCGGCCCGCCGGGCGGATAGTTGACGAGCACGGTGACGGTCTTGCCCTCGTAGAACTGCGCCGCGGCGGGCTGTGCCAGCCCGAGCGCGATCGCGGCAGCAGCCAGAGCCCAGCTTACAACCTTCATTTCCTTGGTCCTTTCCCTGCGTTGCATCGTTATCGATTAACAGCTTAACCCAGCGGCCGCGCGCCTTCACGACGCGTCGGCCCGAGACGAAACCGGACTTCCGGCCTTGTGGTGCCGTCCCGGGCCGCGATCGCCTGTTCGATGCGCCACGGAACCGTCGGGTCGGCCGTCGCTCGGCCCCTGTACGGAAGCAACTCTATAGCAGTTTCACCGCCCGGACAATTTCGCAGCCGGGCGGGTAGTGTCCTAATTTCAATTTAGGGGTTCGCCGAAGCGGCCCTCTAAATCCCGAAGGCGAGCCGTAGAAAGTTCTAACGATTCGCGCATGAGACTCAAAATCTCATCACCCCTCTGGGCCAGGTGATCGCGTCCCTTCTCCCTCAGCTCCAGCACCAGCGCCTCCTGCCGGGCAACGCGCTTCTCGCCTTCCAGAATATGGCGGCGCTCCATGGCGATTGCATCTTTGGGTGACCAGTCACTCATCTCGCAATTTGTGTTCCGCCACTATGGCCGCTTTTACCGCGTCTTGAGGACTTCTAATGCTCCCCAGATGCAGGACAGCATAGAACCGCCTCTTATTGCTCCCGTCGACCGCTGACGACCACGCATAAGCACGAGTAGCCCCAGGGTGATTATCTAGGTCGAAGACGTGGACCACGCCTTCCCAGACGGTTTGGCCGTTGAAGATTTCCTTGATGGGGACGGTCTCGACAAAGGTGGCTGTGCCGCCGTGCTGATACTCAATGGCACTCTTTAACTGGCGCCTGTCGGCATCATTGATCACTGGTTCCAAACCTTAATAGCGATATCGGCCAGATCGTTCTGGCGTTCGTCAATTTGTTCTGGTCCCCAAGTTTCGAATTTGGCAATTCCCTGAGTAATTAGCAGGGGGCTGCTATGATAAATAGGCCTTTTTTCCGGAAATGTTTTATTACCAATATCACAATTACTTGTTGGGTCCATTACGGATTGAGAGTTCCACCAAATCAGCGCTCATACGCTTGGGAGGGCAACCACGTAAGAACCCTTCTTCAAGATTTTTCCAACGCGATTTCCGGAGACACTAAGACTTATTTTTTGGGGACTATCGTTCTCACACCCAGCGGTGACACCAAATGGGAAGTTGCAGACGGTCAACAGCGTCATTGAAGACACAGAGATTTTTAATTTAGAACATGTCATACCACTCACACCGGGGGACGGCTGGGAACTTCCACCTGAAATTATCCAAGGCTACACTAAAAGGCTGGGGAATATGACCATATCTATTGAGAACCGAGCCAATCCCGGATTCTCCAATTGCTATTCCGAGCCCACCGCTACGGGCAGGCGGTTAAATTCTATGAAGCTGAACCTATTGGAGCCGGACGCTACAGCCCGCCGCGCGTGATCAAGCAGGAAAAGACTGTTATCGCCGGCAGGCCGGACCAGCGGCATATCTCGACCAGCATGGTGGAGCGCCAGAACCTCACCATGCGCATGAGCATGCGCCGGTTTACCCGACTGACAAACGCTTTCAGCAAGAAGCTGGAAAACCTTGAGGCTGCCGTGGCGCTGCACTTCGCGCACTACAATTTCGTGCGGATGCACAAGACGCTGCGCTGCACCCCAGCGATGGCGGCTGGTGTGAGTGATCGGCTGTGGTCGCTTGAGGAACTGGTGCACCGAACCTCAAATTAGGACACTACCGCCGGGCGATGCCGGTTTTAGCGACCGGCGCCGAGCCGTGCCTAGTCCATCAGCCCCCGCACCGCCGCCGCAATGCGCCCGGCATCGGGCCGCAGCGCGTCTTCCAGCACCGGGCTGGACGCGACATGGGAGGGCAGGCGGTTGACGCGCACCGGCGCCTTCTTCAGCAGGTCGAAGCCCTTCTCGGCCACCGTCGCCGCGATCTCCGAAGCGATGGAGCAGCGCGGCGCGCATTCGTCGGCGACCACCAACCGGCCGGTGCGCCCCACAGAGTTCAGGATCGCCTCCTGGTCCAGCGGCACGAGGCTGCGCAGGTCGATCACCTCCGCCTCGATCCCGTCGGCTGCCAGCGTCGCCGCCGCCGCCAGCGCGGCGACGACCTGGAGCGAGGCGGCGACGACAGTGACGTCCCTGCCCGGCCGCGCCACCGCCGCCTTGCCGAAGGGCACCGCGTGCTTCCCGTCCGGCACCGGGCCTTCGCGGCGCAGCAGCATCTGGTGGTCGAGGAACACCGTCGGGTTGTCGGAAAAGATCGCGGTCCGCATCAGCCCCTTCGCATCGGCGGGCGTGGACGGCATCGCGATTTCGATCCCCGGCGCGTTCCACAGCATCGCCTGCGGGCTCTGGCTGTGCTGGACGCCGCCGCCGCCGCGCATCCCGTGGCGGATATGGATCACCAGCGGCGCGGTGACGCGGCCGTTGGACATGTAGTGCGCGCCGCCAGCCTCGTGGATGAGCTGGTCCCAGGCGCGGAACAGGAAGCTGCCCGTGCCGATGGGCACGATGGGGCGCAGCCCGGCCATCGCCGCCCCGGTGGCGATGCCGACGATTCCGGCCTCCGAGATCGGCGGGTCGACGATGCGGTCCGCGTGGCGGTCGCGCAGGCTGCCGAAATCGAGCTTGATGCCGCTGACCCCGCCCAGCGAGCCCCAGACCAGCGCGACGCGCTCGTCCTCGTCCATCGCCTCGACGATGGCGCCGAGCAGCGCCTCGGAATAGGTCATCGCGGTCTCGCTCATCGCGCCGCCCCCGCCAGCACATGGTCCAGCGCCGTTGCCGGATCCGGCAACGGAGAGGCCAGCGCGGTCTCGCGCGCCGCCGCCATCCGCGCCCGCACCTGCGCGTCCATCGCCTGCAGCGCGGCCGCGTCCGCCGCGCCCAGTTCCAGCAGCCGCCGGGCAGCGCGCAGCACCGGGTCGTCCGCGGCGAACCACCCCCTGTGCTCGTTGCCGATCCTGCCCGCGTCCCAGGCCATGGCGAGATCGGTCTCGCCGGTCGCCATCGTCGGGTACTGGCTCTGGTTGCCGGGCCAGCGGATGGTCAGCGCCTCGACGAAGACGGGCCCGCCGTCGCGGCGCACCCGGGCCAGCGCGTCGGCGGCCAGCGCGTCCACCGCCTCCAGGTCCGCGCCGTCCACCACATGCGTCGGGATGCCCAGCGCCTCCGGCACCGGCGAGACCCGCCCGCCCGGCAGGTAGGAGGTGTTGCTGCCGCCCTCCGCCCTGGTCAGCGCGCCCGGCGTGTTGTTCTCGCATACGAACAGGACCGGGATGCGCCAGAGCTGCGCGAGGTTGAGCGTCTCGAACACCACCCCCTCCTCGAACGCGCCGTCGCCGAAGAACCCGACGGAGACGCCGCCGGTCTTCAGCAGCTTCGCGCCGAACGCGGATCCCGCCGCCAGCGGCACCGCGCCGCCGACCAGCGCCGAGGTATGCGGCATGCCAATGGCCGGATCGGCGAGGTGGAACGTTCCCAGCCGCCCGCCGCCGATGCCGCCGGCGCGGCCCAGGATCTCGGCCAGCGCCGCCGCCGGATCGCCGCCGCGGGCCAGCAGGTGGCCGTGGTTGCGGTGGGTGGAGAAAATAGTGTCGCGCCCGGACAGATGGCCGATGACAGCCGCGCCCGTCGCCTCCTGGCCGATATAGAGGTGGTAATGGCCGCTGAAATGCCCCTCCGCGAACAGGGCGTAGACGACCTCCTCGAACCGCCTTGTCGCCAGCATCGTCCCGAAAAGCTCGAGAAGACGCGCCGGGCCGCCTGCCCCCGCCATATGCCTGCCTCCCTGATCGCTCGCCCGCGCGCCGGCGGAACGCTTGTCGTTGAAGCGCGAGTATGAGCCGCCGCGCGGCCGCATTCAACGGAGGGGCCGGAATCGCCGCGCCCGCGCCGCCGACAGGGAATCCGCCCGCCCTTGCGCCGGTCGTCGCATGTTCCCTATGTCTTGTTCCGGATCAACCGACTCGCAGCCGCCGATGCCCGCTGGCGCAGCCCTGCCCCGTTTTCTCCGCCGGATCGCGATGCTGGTCGCCCTTGCCGCGCCACCGGCCGCCGGGGCGGGGGAAATCATGACCCAGGCGCCGCCGCGTCCCGAATCCACCAATCATTACCTTTTCTACCTGCACGGCGCCTATGTCGAGCGCCGCGGCTCCGACGAGCGCTACCGCTACCGGGAGATACTCCAGGCGCTGGCCGACAGGGGCTTCTCGGTGATCGGCGAGATCCGGGGGCCCGGGGCGGTCGACCGCTATGCCCGCGAACTGGCGGCGCAGGTCCGGCACCTGCTGGAATCCGGCGTGCCCTCCTGGCACATCTCGATCGCCGGGCATTCGCGCGGCGGGTTCATCGCGCTGGTCGCCGCCGCGGAGCTCCGCATGCGCGACCTTCGCTACGGCATCATGGCCGCCTGCGGCCGCGAAGGCAGCCTGTACCACCGCCCCTATCTGCGCTTCGTCGAGCAGAAGGCGAGGGCCATCGGCGGCCGTTTTCTGGTGATGTGGGATGCCGGCGACCCCGAAGCCGGTCCCTGCGACCTGGCGCTGAACGAGGCCCGCGCGCCGTATGAGAACAAGACGCTGGCGACCGGCCGGGGAGAGCAGCTTTTCCACCGCCCGGACAGCGCCTGGATCGATCCCCTGGTCGCCTTCCTGCGCGCGCGCTAGAGATTCTCCACCGCCGCCACGTCGTAATCGTACAGCCAGGCGCCGTAGAGCGGGGCGGTCTTGCGGCCCAGCCGATCGCGCAGCATCAGCCGCAGGTCCCGCCTGAAGCGGGCGAAGGGCGAGGCGAGATGGTTCTCCCGCGCCCGCTCGCGCGCGCCGAGCTGCGCCCGACGGGTGCGCGGCATGCGAGCGCGCTCGTAGGCGCGGAGCGCGGCGGCGGGATCGTCTCCCAGCCGGGCGACCGCCTCGCCCAGCACGCAGCCGTCCTCCACCGCCATCCCCGCCCCCTGCGCCAGATAGGGCAGCATGGGGTGCGCGGCATCGCCGAGCAGGGTGATGCCGCCGCGGCCCCATTCGTCCAGCGGGTCGCGGTCGTATAGCGCCCATTTGTAGTAACGCTCGCTGGATTCGAACAGCCGCAGCAGCGAGGCGTTCCAGCGCGCATAGGTCTCCGTCAGCTCCGACCGCTCGCATTCCTGGGTCCAGGATTCGCCCGTCCACGCCTCGCTGTCGTAATGGGCGACGAAGTTCACCAGCGCGCCGCCGCGCACCAGGTAATGCACAACGTGGCCGTGCGGTCCCCACCACGCCGTCATGTCGCGGCCGAAATCGCTGCCGGCCACCGCCTCCACCGGCACCAGCCCGCGCCAGCAGACGCAGCCGGTGAAGCGCGGCGCGTCGGCGCCGAACAGGCTTTCCCGCACCGCCGAATGGATGCCGTCCGCGCCGACGACGATGTCGGCCTCGACCGCGCTGCCGTCCGCGAACCGGGCGGCGGCGACCGCGCCGCGCTGCTCGACGCCGGTGCAGGCGGCGCCGAAGGACAGGAGGCTCTCCGGCAGGGCGCGCAGGAAAACCTCGACCATGTCCGCCCGGTGGATAGTCAGGAACCCGGCGTCGAAGCGCCGTGCGATGGCATCGCCGCGCTGCTGGCGCAGGATGACGCGGCCGCTGCGCCAGTTGCGGATGATCTGCTGGCCGGTCTGCACGCCGACCGCCACGGCCGCATCCTCGACCCCCAGCGCGCGGAACGCCTTGAGCGCGTTGGGCCCAAGGTTGAGCCCGGCGCCGATATCGCCCGGCGCGGCGGACTGCTCGAATACCGCCGCCTCGAGGCCGCGCCGGTGCAGCGCCAGCGCGGCCGCCAGCCCGCCGATCCCGCCGCCGACGATCGCGACCTTCGGTTTCCGTCCCATGTTCCGATGGTGGCTCGAATGCGGCGCAGGCGCAATCCGGCCGGCTGGCGGACATCGGTTTCCGCCTGCTTTCGCGCCCGGCAGCGCCGCGCTAGACTGCGTCCCGTTCCGAACCGCGACGGATAACGAGGACCGCGCCATGAGCCATTCGTTCGAGACGTTCTGCGCCGATTGCCGCAGCGCACTGAAGGCCGACCCCGGCCCCGCCGGGCATGACAGGGTGCGCCGCAACCTGGAGGCGCTGCTCAAGGATCCGGATTTTCTCGCCGCCCATTGCGGGTCCGGGGCGAAGCCCGGCATCCGCACGATCTACAAGGACGAGGAGACCGGCTTCAACGTGCTGGTCCATATCTACGAGAAAGGCAAGTCCGGCCCGCCGCACGATCACGGTGCGAGCTGGGCGGTCTACGGCCAGGCCGCGGGCTGGACCGACATGACGCTGTGGAAGCGCCTCGATTCCAGCAACGACGATGCCCGGGCCGAGCTGAAGAAGGACCGCACCTTCCGGCTGGAACCCGGCATGGCCGGCACGTTCGAGATCGGCCAGATCCATTCCATCCATTTTCCGGACGGGGCGCAGTTCGTCCGCGTCACCGGCACCGACCTCGACGCGATCCCGACCAGACGGTTCGATCCGGAGAAGCAGACGGCGGCGGTCGGCAGCCGTCTGTAGGCATCGCCATCGGGAGAAGGAGCCCGCCATGACAACGCTTGCGATCAACGTCGAACCCATGTCGCCCGCCATCGGCGCCCGCATCCGCGGCATCGACTGGCGCGAGGAGGTGGACGAGGCGACGGCCCGGGCCGTCCACGACGCCTTCGTCCGCTATCACGTGCTGTGCTTCCCCGACCAGAAGATCACGCCGCAGGACCAGGTGCGTTTCGCCGGCATCTTCGGTCCGCCCGACGCGCGCTACCGGCCCCGCTCGGGCGAGAGCCTGGACGCCGCGCGCACCCGCGGCGTGATGCTGGTGTCCAATATCCGCAAGGACGGGGTGCCCATCGGCTCGCTGCCCGACGGCGAGATGATGTTCCATTCCGACGGGGCGCATCGCAACCCGCCCTACCGCGCGACCACGCTGTTCGCCATCAAGATTCCCTCGCGGGGCGGCGAGACGCTGTTCGCCAACCTGCAGGCGGCATACGCGGCGCTGGACGAGGAGACGAAGGCGCGGATCGACGGGCTGCAGGTGCGCAACATCTACAACTACGACCAGACCGACCGCGAAGGCACCCGCGAGGACGACCCCAACAATTCCGTCGGCACCCATGCGCTGGTGAAGGCGCACCCGGATTCGGGGGTGAAGTCGCTCTATCTGTCACGGCTGATGACCCGCTACGTGGTGGGGATGGACCGTGCGGAGTCGGACGCGCTGCTGGACCGGCTGTTCGACCATATAGAGCGGCCGGAATTCGTCCACGCCCATGCCTGGACGCCGGGCGACCTGGTGATCTGGGACAACCGCTGCACCAACCACGCCCGCAACGACTTCCCCGCCGAGCCCCGCCTGCTGCGCCGCTACACGATCAGCGAACCGGCATAGCCGGCGGGCTTATACGGGTTCATCGGGGACGCTCACCGCCCCTCGAGGAACTCCACCAGCGCCTTGTTGAAGACGGTCGGGTTCTCGAGGTTCGAGATATGACCGGCCGACGGGATCAGCACGTGGTGCGCGCCGGGGATGGCCTTCGCTGTCTCCGCCAGCGCCTCGGGCGGGGCGCCCTTGTCCTCGGCGCCGCCGATGATCAGCGTGCGGATCTTGATCTCGCCCAGCCGCGCGCCGAAGGACAGCGTCTTCAGCGCCTCGCAGCAGCCGGCATGGCCCACCGGGTCGGTGCTGCGGATCATCGCGCGCACCTTGTCGAGCACGGGGATGTTCGCTTTCACCGAGGCCGGGGTGAACCAGCGCGCGATGGTCAGATCCACCAGTGCCTCCATGCCCTCTTCCGCGGCGACGTCGATGCGGTGCTGGAAATAGGCCTGATAGTCCGGCGGCGCGTCGGGCCGCGAGTCGCAGGCGATGAGGCTCAGCAGCCGGTCGCCATGGTCCTGGGCCAGCCCGTACCCCATCATCCCGCCGATGGAGAGCCCGCACCAGTGCGTCTGCTTGGCGCCCACATGATCCAGCAGCGCGAGCGCGTCGTCGATAATCATCGGGAAAGTGTAGGGGCCGGGCGGCGAATCGGACTGGCCCATGCCGCGCAGGTCGTAGCGGAGGATGCGGTAATTGCCCTTGAGCAGCGCCGCCTGATCGTCCCACAGCGTCAGGTTGTTGCAGAGCGCGTGGGAGAAGGTGATCCAGGGCTTGCCCTCGGTTCCCGACACCTCATAGTTGATCTCGATCCCGTTGACCTTTGCCCTCACGGCACTCTCCTTGTCCTCATTGCGCGGCAGGCGGCGCGGACGCCGCCGGCTGTTCGGCGCTTCTAGACCAGCCGGCGCCTGCATGTCCAGCCCCGGCGGCGACGGCCGGAGCGGCCTGCGCCAATCTGTCCACCCCGGCGCGGTTGCCTTGGGCGCGGCGGTTCTTTAAGTGGTGAGAGACGGGCGGGCAGGACCGCGCCGCGCCCCCGACAGATTTGCGAAAGGCCGACCCCATGAGCACCGCGAAGAAGGATACCGCGTCCCCAGCCGTCTCGGAGCAGGTTCGGGACCTGCGCGGCGCCATCGACTGGCTGCGCGACCAGGGCGACCTGGTGGAGACGGACAAGGAGGTGGATCCCGACCTCGAGATTATCACGCTCCAGAAGCATTTCGACGGCGGCTGCCCGATCCTGTTCAACAACGTCAAGGGCAAGCCGAACCACCGCGTCGTGACCAACCTGTTTTCCGACGCGAAGGTGGTCAACAAGATGTTCGGCTGGGCCGACGACCGCGACCGCACCATCAAGCTGGCCGAGGCGCTCCGCAAGCCGATCAGGCCGGTCATGATCGACAGCAAGGACGCGCCCTGCCACGAGGTGGTGATCGAGCGCCCCAACGACGTAAACCAGTACCTGGTTCCCGCGCGCCACACCGAATACGATTCCGAGCTGACCATCGGTTCCGGCATTCGCTGCGTCTCGGGCGACTATTTCGAGGGCGGCACCGATCTCGGCTACAACCGCATGAACTTCCGCTGGGGCGATGTCGGCACGTTCCAGATCTCGCCCGGCTCGCATATGTGGCAGGTCGTGTCCAAGCATTACCGCGACGACCAGCCGGTGCCGATCACCATCTGCTTCGGCGTACCGCCGGCGTGCACCCTGCTGGCCGGGGCCGGGTTCGACTACGTCATCCTGCCGCAGGGCTGCGACGAAATCGGCGTCGCCGGCGCGGTGCAGGGCGCGCCGGTGCGCATGGTAAAGGCGCGCACGGTGGACGCCATGGCCATCGCCGACGCCGAGATCGTGCTGGAAGGCTACGTCAACCCGCGCGACCGCCGCTTCGAGACGGCGGAGGCCGAAGCGACCGGCGAGCAGGGCAAGTTCCACTTCCACCCGGAGTGGTCCGGCTACATGGGCAAGGCCTATAAGGCGCCCACCTTCCACTGCACCGGCGTCACCATGCGCAAGCCGGAGAGCAAGCCCATCGTCTTCGTCCTCGGCGTGCACATGATGGACGAGGCCAATATCGATACGATGATCCGCGAGGCCTACATCTACGAGCTGTGCCACCGCATGCAGCCGGGCATCGTGCAGGACGTGAACATCCCCTACTCGATGACCGACTGGGGCGGCGCGATCATCCAGGTGAAGAAGCGGAGCGCCATCGACGAGGGCTGGCAGCGCAACTTCATGGCCGCCATCCTCGCCACCTCGCAGGGGATGCGGCTCTGCATCGCCGTGTCGGAGGATACCGACCTCTACGACATGGACGACATCATGTGGTGCCTGACCACCCGGGTGAACCCGCACACCGACATCATCAACCCGCTGCCGGGCGGGCGCGGCCAGACCTTCATGCCGGCCGAGCGCATGACCGCGGGCGGGCGCGAATGGACCGCGTCCAACACCCGCTTCGAAGGCGGCATGGGCATCGACGCCACAGTGCCGTTCGGCTACGAGGACGCCTTCCTGCGCCCGCAATATCCCATCGGGAAGGTGAACCCGGAGGACTTTTTCTCGAAGAAGGACATCGAGAACATGAAGTCCCGCATGCACGGCTGGGTGCTCTCGCTGGCCCGCACGGGGCGGTGATTTAACGCCCTCCGCCTCCGGACTTGAGCCGGGGTGGCAGCCACACAAAGGTTGTCACCCCGGCCTTGAGCCGGGGTCCAGCCGAACCGCGTCAGCGGTTCAGGTCGTCATACAGGTCACGCCATTCGGGATTCATCCGCTCGATCAGATCGAGCTTCCATGCCCGGCGCCATTTCTTGATCCGTTTTTCCTGCGCAATCGCGTCGCGGATATCGTTGTGCGGTTCGGCGTAGACCAGCTTGGTCACGCCGTAGCGGCGAACGAAGACCGCGCCCATCCCTTCGCGATGTTCCGATGCCCGACGGGACAGGTCGTTCGTCACCCCGACGTAGAGCGTGCCGTTTCGAGCACTTGCGAGGATGTAGACATAGTAGGGCATGGTCTCTGCCTGTCCCCGCCACTGGACCCCGGCTCAAGGCCGGGGTGACAGCCTCTTTGTCTTGCCTAATTCCCCCCTACTCCCTCAACCGGAACCGCTGGATCTTCCCGGTCACGGTCTTCGGCAGGTCGTCGACGAAGCGGAACCACCGGGGGTACTTGTAGTGGGCGAGCCCGGACCTGCAGTGCTCGACCAGCGCGGCTTCCAGCGCGGCGCATGCGTCGGCGGCGTTGTTGAGCACGATCCAGGCCTCGGGCTTGGTCAGCCCGTCGTCGTCGGCGCGGCCGACCACGGCGGCTTCCAGGACGGAAGGGTGCTCGATCAGCCGCCCCTCGATCTCGAAAGGCGAGCACCACAGCCCGCCGACCTTGAGCATGTCGTCGCCGCGCCCGGCGTTGACGTACCAGCCATCCGCCGTGCGGTAATACATGTCGCCGGTGTTCAGCCACTCGCCGCGCATGGTGGCGGCGGTCTTTTCCGGGTTCTTCCAGTAGTGCTTGGCGGCCGACTCTCCCTTCACCCAGACGGTGCCCATCGCCTCCGGCTCGGTGAGTTCGACCCCGTCCTCGTCCACCAGCCTGACCTCGTAGCCTGACACCGGCTTGCCGGACGCGCCGTACCGGTAATCGTCCTCGCGGTTGGAGATGAAGATGTGCAGATTCTCGGTCGAGCCCAGCCCGTCGAGGATCAGCGTGCCCGTCGCCGCGTGCCAGCGGCGGACCACGTCGCCCGGCAGCGCCTCGCCCGCCGAGATGCAGAGCCGCAGCGAGGACAGGTCGGGCTTCGCCTCCTCCATCGCGCGAAGCTGCTGGGCGTAAAGCGTGGGCACGCCGAAGAAGACGGTCGGGCGGAACGTCTCGATCGTCTCGAACGCCATCGCCGGGGAGACCCGCCGGTCGGACAGCACGATGGTCGCGCCCACCCAGAGCGGAAAGGTCATCGCGTTGCCGAAGCCATAGGAATGGAACAGCTTGGAGACCGAGAACACGGTGTCGTCCTCGCGCAGCCCTGCCGTGTTCCTGGCATAGCGTTCGGAGGTGCAGACCATCGAGCGGTGCGGATGCACCACACCCTTCGGATTCCCGGTGGAGCCCGACGAGTAGAGCCAGAAGCAGTCGTCCATGTGGGCGGTCTTCGCCGGCTCCAGCGTCGAGGATGCGGTGGCCGACCGTTCGATCAGCCCACCGGAACCCTCGGTCTTCAGCGCGAGCCGCGGGACATGGCCGGCGGCGGCGAGGCCCGCTTCCACGGCTTCGGCGTATTCGGGGCTGTAGACCACCGTGGCGGCTTCCGAATCGTCGATCAGGAAGGCATAGTCCGGCCCGCGCATCATCGTGTTGACCGCGACCGGCACGATCCCGGCCTTGATGGCGCCGAAGAACAGCGCGATGAATTCGGGGCAGTCCTTCACCACCATCAGCACCCGTTCGCCGGGCGCGATGGATGCGCCGAGCAGCACGTTGCCGAACCGCGCCGTCTGGCGGCCGAGCTGGCCGTAGGTCACGTCGCCGGCTTCGGTGCGGATCGCCACCTTGTCGCCCCGCCCTTCCCAGGCATGGCGGTCGATGAACGGCACCGCCACGTTGAAGACCGGGGCGAAATCCAGCCGGTTGGGCACGACCGAACGGTCCACCGAAACCGTGTTGTCCCGCATGCGATAAGCCTCTTCCTGTCCGATACACGCAGCGCCGCACGAATGGCGGCCGCGGCCATTCTGGCGCGTTTCGGGGGCCCGGGCAAACGCCGCTTCGCCGCGTCAGAGCGTCGCAAGCGGGGCGGCAGGGTTGATTTCGGGATTGTTTGTTGGCAAACGGTTATACTTCTTACCGACCGCGCCGGTGAGATATTCCCGCGCGGCAACCGGTCAACAGGGACAGGGATCACCCGATGGCGGACGACGCCGCAGTCGCACTCAAGGAACGTTACGTCGGCCAGCCGGTCGAGCGCGTCGAGGACGCGACGCTGCTGACCGGCAAGGCCCAGTTTTCGGATCACCTGCCGACGCGCGCCGGCACGCTGCACGCAGCCATCCTGCGCAGCCCCCACGCCCATGCGCGCATCCTGTCCATCGATACGTCGAAGGCCGCCGCCCGTCCGGGCGTCGCCGCCGTGATCACCGGCGAGGACGTCAGGGCGATTTCCGACCCGTTCCTGATCGTGCTGCGTCAGCCGATGCACCAGTGGGCGCTGGCGGTGGACAAGGTGCGCTATGTCGGCGACCCGGTCGTCTGCGTCGTCGCCGACGACCGCTACCACGCCGAGGACGCGCTGGCCTTCATCGACGTCGAGTACGAGGTGCTGCCCGCGGTGGTGGACCAGGAAGCCGCCTGCGAGGACGGCATGCCGCTGGTGCACGAGGCGATGGGCGCCAATGTCGCCAGCGTGCGCGACTTCACCTACGGCGATCCGGACAAGGCCTTCGCCGAGGCCGACAGGATCGTGAAGCTGCGGACCTACTACCCGCGCAACTCGCAGACGCCGCTCGAAGGCTTCGTCGTCAACGCGGAATACCATTCGGGCGAGAACCTCTACGACGTCGCCTCCAACTACCAGGGGCCGTTCACGTCGCACCCCGTGATGTCGCTGGCGCTCCGGGTGCGCAACTCGCAGCTCCGCATGCGCACGCCGCAGTGGTCGGGCGGCGGGTTCGGCATCAAGGTGCAGATCTTCCCCTATGTCGTGCTGATGTGCCTGGCGTCGAAGATCGCCGGCCGGCCGGTGAAATGGGTCGAGGACCGGCTGGAGCATCTGGCGGCGGCCGCCGCCGCGCCCAACCGCGTCACCACCATCGAGGCGGCGGTGAAGAACGACGGCACCGTGACCGCGTTCCGCTTCGACCAGCTCGACGATTACGGCGCGTTCCTGCGCGCGCCGATGCCTGGGCCTCTCTACCGCATGCACGGGATTCTCACCGGCGCGTACGACATCAAGAATCTTGCGGTCACCAACCGCGTGGTGATGACCAACAAGTGCCCGTCCTCGATGGTGCGCGGCTTCGGCGGGCCGCAGATGTACTTCGCCATCGAGCGGCTGATGCACAAGGTCGCCGTCGAGATCGGCATGGACCCGCTGGAGGTCATGCGCAGGAACCTGGTGCCGGAGGGCGTGTTCCCCTATCGCGCCGCCGCCGGCGCGCTGCTCGATTCCGGCAACTACCCGGAGGCCATCGAGCGCGCGGTGAACGAGGGCGGGCTGGCCGAGCTGGTCAGGCGCCGCGACGCGGCGCGCAAGGAGGGCCGACTCTACGGCATCGGGCTCGCCACCATCGTCGAGCCGGCGCAGTCCAATATGGGCTATCTGTCCAACATCCTGCCGCGCGACGAGCGCGCGCGGAACCCCAAGGGCGGCGCGGTGGCCAACGCCACCGTCAACGTCGACCCGCTGGGCACGGTCTCGGTCACCGCCGATTCGATCCCGCAGGGCCAGGGCCACATGACCGTCCTGGCGCAGATCGTCGCCGACGAGCTGGGGCTGACCCCGGACGACATCAAGGTGAGCCTCGACTTCGACACTGCGAAGGACGCCTGGTCGATCGCCACCGGCAACTATTCCTCGCGCTTCTCCTCCGCCACCGCCGTCGCCGCCAGCAAGGCGGCCCGCAAGGTGCGCGACAAGCTGGCGCGCATCGCCGCGCCCGGGCTGAACGTCGAGCCGGAGAAGCTGGAATTCGCCGGCGGCAAGATCTTCGATCCGGTCAATCCGGACAACGCGGTGAATCTCTACCGCGTCGCCGGCTCTGCGCACTGGACGCCGGGCAACCTGCCCGAAGGGATGGAGCCCTGCGTGCGCGAGACCGGATCGTGGTCGCCGCCGGAGCTGGAGAGCCCCAACGAGCTCGACCAGATCAACACCTCGCTGACCTATGGCTTCGTGTTCGATTTCTGCGGCATCGAGATCGACCGCGACACCGGGATGGTGCGCATCGACAAATACGTCACCATGCACGATTCCGGCGTGCTGCTGAACCCGCTGATCGCCAACGGCCAGGTCTACGGCGCCTTCGCCTGGGCGGTCGGCTGCGCGCTGTTCGAGGAGTTCGTCTACGGCGACGACGGCAGCTTCAAGACCGGCACCTTCGCCGACTACCTGGTGCCCACCTCGTTCGAAGTGCCGGAGCCGCAGATCCTGCACATGGAAAGCCCGTCGACGGTCAGCCCGCTGGGCGCCAAGGGCATCGGCGAGGGCAACTGCATGTCCACCCCGGTCTGCATCGCCAACGCCGTCGCCGACGCGCTGGAGGCCGAAGGGGTGAACACCGACGACCTCGCCCTGCCGCTGCACCCGTCGCGCATCGCGAAGCTGATCCACGGGGCGGAGACGGCGCCGGCCGCGGGGCGCCCCGAGCTTCGCCCGCATCCGGAGAAGCCGGCGGCGGGCCACATGCTGACCGGAGACGGCGAGACCTTCGTGCCCGCCCCGCCCGAGGAGGTCTGGCGGACGCTGCTGGACGAGGACAGCCTGGCCGCCGTGATTCCGGGGTGCCACCGGCTCGACCGGCTGGGCGAGAACGATTACCGCGCCGACGTCTCGGTGGGCGTGGGTCCGGTGCGCGGCCGGTTCATCGCCAAGGTAAAGCTGGACGAGCTTGTGGAGCCGGAAAGCGCCAAGCTTTCGGGTTCCCTGACCGGGCCGCTCGGCGCCTCGCAGGGCGAGGGCCACGTGCGGCTGACGCCCGAGGCGAACGGCACCCGCGTGTCCTACGACTATTCGATCGTGCTGACCGGCACCGTGGCGTCCGTCGGCGGGCGCATGCTCGAAGGCGCCGCCCGCGCGCTGGTCCGCCAGTTCTTCAATCGGCTCGTCGCCCAGGTCGGCGGCGGACCGGAGCCGGCGGAATCATGGTGGTCCCGTCTGTTGCGCGAATTGGGAATCCGTAAATGAAACCCGCATCATTCGACTATGTGAGGGCGGCCTCCCAGGAGGAAGCCGTCGAGACGCTGGCCCGCAAGGGCGAGGACGCGCGCATCATCGCCGGCGGCATGTCGCTGGTGCCGATGCTCAACTTCCGCCTGACGGAACCGGGCACGCTGATCGACATCTCCAAGATCGCCGACATGAACTATGTCCGCGCCGGCGGCGAGAAGGTGGAGATCGGCGCCTCGACCCGGCAGGCGACGCTGGAGCGCTGGCCCGAGCTGTCGGCCAAGCTGCCGCTTCTGGCCGCGGCGATCCCCTATATCGGCCATTACCAGACCCGCGCGCGCGGCACGGTCTGCGGCAGCCTCGCCCATGCCGACCCCAGCTCGGAGCTGCCCCTCTGCCTGGCGACGCTCGGCGGCGAGGTGGTGCTGCGCTCCACCGACGGCGAACGGGTGCTGACGGCCGAGGAGTTCCAGACCGGCATGCTGTCGACCGCGAAGCGCGCCGACGAGATCGTGGCCGCGGCGCGCTACCCCGTCGCCAGGCCCGGACATGGCTACGCCTTCACCGAAATGGCCCAGCGCCGGGGCGATTTCGCCATCGTCGCGCTGGCCGCGGTCGCCAGCGGCACCAGGCTGCGGCTCGGCGTCGGCGGCGTTGCCGACAAGCCGATGGTGCACGAATGGGACATGCTGGAAGGCGGCGCGCTGGACGATGCGCTGAACGAGTTCGCATGGGATCTGGGCGGGTACGACGACATTCACGCCACCGCGCGCTACCGGCGCGAACTGGTGCGCCGTCTCGGCCGCCGGCTTATCGAGGAGGCCAAGTCATGCCGCAACTGAACCGGGACGTCCGCCATCCCGTCTCCCTCACCCTCAACGGCAAGAAGGTACAGGGCCACGCCGAGCCGCGCATGCTGCTCAGCGACTTCCTGACCCACGAGATCGGCATCACCAGCTGCCATGTCGGCTGCGAGCACGGCGTGTGCGGCGCCTGCACGGTGCTGATCGACGGCAACGTCTCCCGCGCCTGCCTGACCTTCGCGGTGCAGGCCGACGGCGCGGCGGTCGACACCGCCGAGAGCCTGGCCGACGACGAGGGCGAGCTCAGCGCGCTGCAGCAGGCATTCAAGAAGCATCACGGGCTGCAATGCGGCTACTGCACGCCGGGCATCCTGATGTCGATCACCGCCTATCTGAAGGAAAAGCCGAAGCCGACCGAGGACGAGCTGCGCGACATGCTGTCCGGCCATCTGTGCCGCTGCACCGGCTATGTCGGCATGGTCCGGGCGGTGCTCGACTACTGCGAGAACAGCGGGGCCGGGGCGAAGGCCGAATAACGGCCGCGACGCCGGCAGGGATTGCACGGGGGGCGCTGCCGCAAGGCAGCGCCCCCCGTCGCATCCGGGCAACGCATCCCGTGCCGATGCGGCCAAAAGACGCAGACAGGCCCGGCGCGTTTGACCGGCCCGCAGCGGCCACGACAGGATTTCGGCAATCCCCGCGACAGGGCGGCGGGCTGCTCTAACCCTCATCGAGTGCCTGACTGTGCCCAGAATCCGCCTCGATATCCTGCTTGCCTGCGGCGTCGTTCTCGCCGCCGCACCGGCCGCCGCCGACGACGCCTCCGACTTCTACGCCGGCCGCAACGTCACCATCGTCCAGTTCGGCGCCGAGCCGCATCCGGCGTTCGGCGATGCCCCGGTGGTCTATGACCTGACCCGGGACGACGAGCAGATGAATATCCTCAAATTCATCTTCAAGTCGACCGAGTTCGGCCGCATCACGCTCGCCCCGCCGGGCGTTCCGGCGCCGCGGGCGAAGGCGCTGCGCGAGGCATTCCGGGCGGCGGCGACATCCGACGGGCTCAAGAAGGACGCGCAGCGCCGGAAGATGGCCATCGAACCCATGACCGCGGAAGAAACGGAGAAGATGCTGCTCGACCTTGTGGATGCGCCGCAGGCGATCGTCGACCGTGCAATCGCGTCGATGCACAGGTAAGGCCGCATTCGCAGACCCGACTCTTTTCCAGATCGTGGGGGGTGTCCCGAGAGGGGCGCCCCGCTGCCGTTCAGTCCTTTGCAGATTGCCGTTGCGAGCAGACATATTCCCGGCCAATGTCTGGAAACTACTTAGCGTATTACGCATGACTCGGGAGGAGCCCACTATGAAGGAGCGAATTCATTTCAAGGCATTACGTACATGCGCAGCGGCGGCGCTGGCTGCCATGACGGTTGCCGGCGCCGCGACCGCGGCAAAGGCCGACGCCGTGGCCGACTACTACCAGGGCCGGAATCTGTCAGTAATCATTTCGTTTGCGCCGGGCGGCGGGTACGACACCTATGCCCGCACCGTCGTCCAGCACATGGCCGACCACATCCCCGGCAAACCGACCATGGTGCTGCAGCACATGCCGGGCGGCGGCGGGGTGAAGGCCGCCAACTATTTCGACCAGGTGGCGCCGAAGGACGGCTCCGTCATCGGCATGATCGCGGATTCCATCGGGGTCGCGCTCAGGCTCAAGCCGGAGGGCGCGAAGTTCGATCCGGCGAAATGGGAGTATATCGGCCGCGCCGTCACCGCGCCGACGGTGCTTCTGGTGCACAAGAACGCGCCGGCCACCACCCTCGATGCCCTGCGCAGCAAGGAGATCGTCATCGGCTCCACCGGGCTCGGCTCGATGAGCTTTATCGGCCCCAAGCTGTTCAAGGAGATGCTCGGCCTCCAGCTCAAGATCGTCTCCGGCTATCCCGGCACCAACGCGATCCTGCTCGCCATCGAGAAGAACGAGGTCCACTCGGTCAACTTTTCCTGGACCAGCATCAAGGCGGTACGCAGCCAGTGGCTCGCCGACGGCACGCTGATCCCGCTGGTCGAATTCGCGCTCGAGCACTCGGACGATCTCAAGCAGATCCCGCTTGCCGAAACGCTGGCGAAGGACGAGGACACCAAGAAGGCGATGGCCTTCGTCTCCCACTACGCCGGAATCGGGCGCTCCTTCGTCGCACCGCCGGGCTTCCCGGCCGACAGGCTCGCCGCGCTGCGCAAGGCGTTCGACGATACCATGAAGGATCCCGCCTTCCTGGCCGACGCGAAGAAGCGCAAGATGGTGATCGCCCCCGCCACCGGCCAGCAGGTCAACAAGATCATGCGCGACGCCATGGCGACGCCGGCCTCCGTCATCGAAAAGGCGAAGGCGGCCATCGCGAAGAAGTAGCGCGCTGCGGCACGCGCCGACCGACGGCCCTTCCCGACCGGGAAGGGCCGTTTCCTCGGACGGCTTACCGGCCCCGCATGTTCTCGCGGCAGCGGGCCAGGATGGACAGCACCTCGAACGGGGTCTCCACGTCCATGTAGCAGGGCACGCCGCGCGGTTCGAGCCAGTCCTTGGCGGCGACGTTGTGCTCGTGCTGGCCCATGAAGGTCACGTAGACCGGCTTCGCCGGATGGCGCTTCGCGGCGTCCACCAGGAAGTCGAAGGACGGCACGCCGGTTTCGGTGGTCAGCATCATGATGACCACGGCGGCGTCGATATTGCGGTCGGACAGCACGGCCTCCAGCGCATCGCCATAGGCGGTCTCGTAGCCGTGCAGCCCGACGCTGCCGAAGATGTCGACCGGGTTGCGCATGCGGATGAAGGGCGGCGCGTATTTCTGCAGCCGCTTCCGCGTCGTCTCCTGGAGCTTCGGCACGGAAAGATCGAGGCCGCGGCAGATATCGGTCAGCGTCACCGTGAACGCGCCCGACGGCGACAGGAACGACACCCGCCGCCCGGCGGGCAGCGGCATGCAGTCCAGCGCCTTGCCGACGTGGAAGAGCTGCGAATACTTGTGGATGCGCGTCACCCCGGCCTGGGCCAGGGCGCCTTCCACCACCCGTCCGTCGGCAGCCAGCGAGCCGGTATGCGCCACCGCCGCCGCCGCGCCTTCATCCGAGGCGCCGCCCTTGAGCAGGATGACCGGCTTGCTGCGCGATACCTTGCGGGCGACCTTCAGGAAGCGCCGGGGCGTCTTGATGCTCTCCAGATACATCAGGATCGCCGCCGTCTCGTCGTCCTCGCCGAGATATTCCAGCAGGTCGCTTTCCTCGATATCCGCCTTGTTGCCGAGCCCGATGGAGCGCGCGATGCCGAAATGCTCCGCCGACATGATGTGGCGCAACGAAATTCCGCAGAAATTGCCGGTCTGGGCGACATAGGAGACCTTGCCGCGCGGCACCTTGCCCAGCGGAAAGAAGCTGGAGGTGAAATTCGCCGGCACCGAGACATGGCCGGTGGTGTTGGGGCCGATCACCCGCACACCGGTCTCCGCGATGGCGGCGTCGAGCTCGGCCTGCAGCGCCTCGCCCATCTCGTCCACCTCGGCGAAGCCGCTGGCGGCCAGCACGATGGCCTCGATGCCCCGCGCGGCCAGGCTGCGCACCGTCTGCGGCGTGGCGAAGGCCGGCAGGGTGACGATGGCCTGGTCGATGCCGCGCGGCAGTTCGCCGATGGATTTCAGCACCGGAAGCCCCTCGATCTCGCCGCCGCGCGGGTTGACGAGGTAGATCTTGCCGGCGAAGCCGTTGTCGCGGATGTTGCGCACCACCACGTTGCCGGGCTTGCCGGCCTGCGCCGAGGCGCCGATCACGGCGACCGAGCGCGGCGCGAAGAACTTGCGCATCGCGTCGGCGCTCATGCCCCCTCCTCCGACAGCACCATCAGCGCATCCACCGCCACCGCCTTGCGGCCGCGCAGGATCAGCGGGTTGATGTCGATCTCCGCTATTTCCGGGAAATCGAGCGCGATCCGGCCGACCGCGACCAGGCTGGCCGCCAGCGCGTCGCGGTCCGCCGCCGGCATGCCGCGCACCTCGGCCAGAATCTTCGCCGCGCGTATGCCGGCCAGCATCGCCAGCGCGTCGCGCTTCGTCAGCGGGGCGATGCGGAAGACCACGTCCTGCAATATCTCGGTGAAGATGCCGCCCAGCCCGAACGCCACCGACGGGCCAAAGACCGGATCGCGGGTCATGCCGATCATGACCTCGCGGCTGCCCTTGACCATCTCCTGCACCAGCCAGCCGCCGTCGAAGGACGCGCCGGCGCGGGCCTTCATGTCGCGGAACGCCGCAGACAGCGCCGCCTGCGAGTCGAGCCCGACGGCGATCAGCCCTTTCTCGGTCTTGTGCGCCTCGGTCGGCGAGCAGCCCTTGAGCACCACCGGATAGCCGATCCGCGCGGCGGCGGCCCGGGCCTCGGCCAGCGTCGTCACCAGCCGCTCGCGGCTGACGGGCACGCCGTAGGCGCCGAGCACGCGCTTGCCCTCATGCTCCGTGAGCATGGTCTGGCCGCGCGCCCTCGCCGCACGCAGGATGCGCGCGGCCGTTCCGGCGGGGTTCGCCGCCATGCCGCCTCAGTCGCGCCCGGTGGTCAGCACCACCTTGCCGGCGCTCTTGCCCGCGCCGAACAGCCCCAGCGCGGTCGCGAACCGGTCCATCGGATAGGTTCCGGTGATTTCCGGCCTGATCTTGCCGGCCGCGTACATCGCGAAGATGTCCGCCGCCGCCGCCTTGATGACTTCCGGCTTGTGGCGGAAATGGAGATCCAGCGCCATCCCGGCCATGGTCAGGTTCTTGACGTTGAAGTAGTTGGGCCGCGCCGCCTTGGGGATGCCGGCGACGAAGCCGATGCAGACGATGCGGCCGGCGAAGGCCATCGCGCGGATCGCGGCGTCGAAGATGTCGCCGCCCAGCGGGTCGAGCACCACGTCCACCCCGTACCCGTCGGTCACGGCGAACACCTGCTCGCGCAGCGAGTCCGGCAGGTTGTCAGCGGCGAGGTCGATCACCGCATCCGCCCCGTTCTTCTTCGCGAGCGCGCGCTTCTCCTCGCTGATGTCGCCGCCGATCACGAAGGCGCCATGCGCGTGGGCGATCTGCACCGCCGAAAGACCGACCCCGCCGGCGGCGCCCAGCACCAGGACCTTTTCGCCCGGCTTGTACTGGCCCCGCTCCATCAGCGCGACCCAGGCGGTGAGATAGACCGTCGTCATCCCGGCGGCGGTGACGAAATCGACGCCGTCGGGCAGCGGAAAGCAGCGGCTTTCGGGCGCGACGCACTGCTCCGCATAGGCGCCGTAGGTCACCAGCGCGGTGACCCGGTCACCCGGCTTGATCGCGCTGACGCCTTCGCCCACCGCGGCGACGATTCCGGCGGCGTCGCGGCCCGGGGTGAACGGACGCTCCGGCTTGGTCTGGTACAGCCCCTGGACCATCAGGGAGTCCGGAAAATTCACGCCGATCGCATGAACGTCGATCAGCACCTCGCCCGGCCCCGGTTTCGGCGTCTCGATCTCTTCCAGCGAGTGCGAATCGACCGGGCCGAATTCGCGGATGACGACTGCGCGCATGTTTCTTCTCCGAATGCCAGATAAGCGTCGAAACCTATCATCCGGGCTCGCCCTCACAAAGCCCCGGGGTCAATTTGTCGCTGTTGCCGGCCCGCCCCTGTTTTGCGACCTTGCCGCGCGCTATGGTGGCGGCCGATCCCGCTGGATACCGCCCGATGGCCCCACCCGACAGCGATCCCATCACCCTGAAGACCCAATGCGCGGTCTACGGCATCGGCATGTTCTCGACGACCATGTTCTTCATGGGGGCCGTCGTGCTGCCGCTCTGGGTGATATCGCTGGACCCGTCGCCGCTGATGGTCGGGGTCGTGCTGGGGGCGCGCCAGTTCCTGCCGCTGTTCTTTTCCATCCATGCCGGCGCGCTGATCGACCGGATCGGGCCGCGCAAGGTGATGCTGTTCTTCGCCGTGCTCGGGGTGATCATCCCCCTGCTCTACCCGGTGATGCCCTGGCTGGCGGCGGCGCTGGTGCTGCAGCTCTTCGCCGGCCTCTCGGATTCCGTCGGCTGGCTGGGCGCGCAGACCATGGTCGGCAAGCTGCTCAAGGGGCGGACGCGCTATGCCGGGCGGCTGTCGGTGATCATCCGGTTCGGCCATCTGAGCGGGCCGCCGCTGATCGGCGCGGTGTGGGATTTCGGCGGGCCATGGGCGGCCTTCATCCTGATGAGCCTGTGGGGAATGGGCACGGTGGTCTGCGCGCTGATGCTGCCGGCCCATATCGTCGACAGCGGCAAGACGGCGCAGGGCGAGGACGAGACGCCGGCGCGTTCCGGCGGAGCGTGGAAGGAGCTTCTGCCGCGCCCGTCCGATTACCTGGCCGCGATGCGGCTGCTGGCCGTGCCGGTGATCGCCACCGGGGCGGTGGTCGGCATGGTGGTCCATCTCGGCAACTCGCTCCAGGCGACGTTCTATGTCGTCTATCTCAACGAGATCGGCATTTCGGGCACGGCGACCGGCATCCTGTTCTCCGCCTTCGCGGTCTGCGCCGGCGGCGGGTCGATGATGGCGGCGTGGCTGACCCGGTTCGTGCCGCCGCTCTGGCTGCTGATCATGACGGTGCTGTTCACCAGCGGCATGATCGCGGTGACGCCGCTGCTCGGCACGTTCGTCGCGCTGTTCGTCGTCATCTCGCTGCGCGGCATCACCAACGGAATCCACCAGCCGCTGATCATCACCACGATCCTGCGCGGGACCGACGTCGCCAATCAGGGCAAGGCGATGGGGCTGCGCTCCACCTGCAACCGGATCGCCGCCGTGCTCTCGCCGCTGCTGATGGGCGCGATCGGCGAGGTCTTCGGGATCGAGTTCGGCTTCTACGTCATCGGCGCGCTGGTCATGGTCATCCTCGCCGGACTCTCGCTCTACATCATCCGCCGGCCGGAAACATGGGGCGAACGGCGGGGCCAAGGGGCGGACCGGACCGGGCCGCCCGGCGCGACATAGCGCTGGCGCCGCCTCGTGGCGGGTTGCTAGTTTGGGCGGGCACGCAGGCAGCAGGGCATTGCGGCCATGACACCCGATACGCAGGACGGCAGGACGGAGCTGGGACCGTGGAATCCGGGCATCGTGTCGCGGCTGCCCGCGGCATACCGGCCGCTGTCCAGCCTGTTCCGTCCCGAGAACGCCTTCACGCCGGCCGCCGAGGCGCAGGAACTGGCCGACTTCACCGGGCTGGAGATCGCCGACTGCGTCGCCTTCCGCCCGGAACGGCTCGCCCTGCACGAGCTGCTGATCCGCGTCTCGGCGGAGCTCTCGGTGCCGGACGGGTCGCGCTACGAGGATCTCGGCATCAATTTCCGCACCATGACCGAGCGGCTGTTCAACACCTGCGTCAGGGATCGCATGGACGAGGTGACCGCGGCGTTCGACGCGCTGAAGCGCGAGGCCGGCGCGGCGCTGGACGAGGCCCTCGCCGCCCTGGCCCCGCCGCCGGAGCCGCCGGCGGGGCGGCTGTCCTGGTGGCGCCGGCTGGGGAGCGGCCCGGCGGCGTCCCCGTCCCTGTCCCCGCCCGCGCCGAGAGACGATCCCGCCGGCACGCCCGTCGAACGCTGGCGCGCGCAGGCGGGGGCGGAACACGACGATCTTCGCCGTGCGGCCATGGAGGCGCTGGTCCATACCGCCGACGCCGTCACGCGGCGCCATGGACGGCTGGTGGGGGACGGCGCGCTGCTCCGGCGAATCGCGCTGGACCGGGTCGCCAATACGCTCGGCAGCGAGCGGATCGGCGCGCTGATCGAGCCCTGGGTGCTGGCGGGCGCGGCGGCGGAGGGTTTCCGTGTCCTGCCCACCCAGACCCATCCGGTGGTGATGAACGTCAAGGGCGCTTCGGCGTCGGGCAAGAGCTCGATGCGCCCGCTGCAGCGGCGCCTGGCCGCGCGGCTCGGCATCGACTGGGCCGATTTCGCGCTCATCAGCCCCGATATCTGGCGCAAGTACCTGCTGGACTATGACAGCCTCGGCGACGCCTTCCGCTACGCCGGCACGCTGTCGGGGGTGGAGCTGGAGATTGTGGACCAGAAGCTCGACCGGCACATGGCGCGGAAGGCCGAGCGCGGACGCATGACGCATCTGCTGATCGACCGGTTCCGCTTCGACAGCTTCACCCTCGCCCCGGACGGCGACGGGCCGGGGCGGCTGCTCACCCGGTTCGGCCACGTGATCTACATGTTCTTCATGATCACGCCGCCGGAAGCGACCGTGGAACGCGCCTGGACCCGGGGCTTGCAGTTCGGCCGGTACAAGGCCGTCGACGATCTGCTGGATCACAACGTGGAGGCCTATGAGGGGATGCCCGGGCTGTTCTTCACCTGGGCTCAGCGCGCCGACAAGCGGGTGCATGTGGAGTTCCTCGACAACGGCGTGGCCGAGGGCGAGACGCCGCGCACCGTCGCCTGGGGCTGGAACGACACGCTGACCGTGCTCGACATCGGCAAGCTGCTCGACGTCGACCGCTACCGCCGCATCGACATCGACGCGAAAAGCCCCGCCCAGGTCTACCCCTCCCCCACCGCGATGGCGCCGGAGCGCAACACCGGATTCCTCCGGGCCTGCGCGCAGCGCATCCCCCGCGTCGATTTCGCGGAATTCGACACCGGGCGGATCTTCGCCCGGCTGGAGAGCGGCCGCCTCGTCTGGACCGATCCCGCGCCGCTGGCCCGGGCGCTCGCCGACGCGGACTCCCGCGCCGGTCTGACCGCGCTCGCCCCGGATATCGCCGACGCCCCCGGCGCGCACCCGGCCACGCCGGAATACGCCGACCGCGCAGGCGCCGACACGCTGGGCCGGTGGGGCGCGTGACGTCGATACTGCGGCGCGGTCAGTTCTTCTTGTCGAAGCCGATCATCTTTTTCAGGTCGGCGATCAGCGCCGGGGAGATGTCGAGACTTTCGGCCACGACCTTGCCGATCTGCTCGCCGCCGACCGCATCGACCGGCGCCTTCCGCTTTTCGGCGTCGGCGAGGAAAGCCGGGTCCTTCATCGTGTTCATGAAGGCGGCGCGCAGCGCCAGCTTGCGGTCCTCCGGCACCTGCATCGGAATCCAGAAGCCGAGCCCGACGAATTCCGAGATTTCCATGAAGCGGAGCATCTTCTTGTGGTCGGCGCTGGAGACGAGGTCGGCCGCCGAGGGCACGTCCGGCAGCTCCGGAATGCGGGGGCCGAACTGGGCCAGCACGCGGACCTTGCCGTCGCGCAGCCAGTCGGCCTTGGTGGTGACCCAGCCGGTCCAGAAATTGTAGCGGCCGTGCACCTCGCCCGCTTCCATGGCCAGGTTCATCGTGCCGCCGCCCTTGTAGCCGGTGACCGTCTTGAACTTCGTGCCCGTCATCGCGTTCAGCATCACGGGCACGATATGGGTGGCGGACCCGACGCCGCCGGAGGCGAGCACGATGTCCGTCTTCTTCGCGTCCTCGAACGTCTTCGCCGGGGCGGTGTGCCAGACGCCGAGCACGCTGGCGCGCGGGCTGATGGAGCCGAGCCAGTAGAGATTCGTCGGATCGAACTTCGCCCCGCGCAGCTCCGGCGCCGCCAGGGCGGGCGACAGCACCTGGCTGATCACCGAGCCGTCGCGCGGTCCGGCGTTGTAGCCCCAGGCGAGCGCCCGCACCCCGCCCCCGCCCGCCATGTCCTGCACCACGACGGTCGGCCTTCCGGGGATGTGATTGCCGATATGGTCGGCGAACAGCTTGCCGTAGAGACCGATGGAGCCGCCGAGCCCCGACGGGATGATCACCCGGACGGTGCGGCCCTGATAGAACTCGCCGACGCCATCCGCCGACGCCGGCGCGGCGACGCCAAGGGCAAGCGCGGCTGTTAACAGGAGAGCGCTGCAACTGGACTGTTTCATCTCGAATCCTCCCTGTATTCCGGTTTCGGACTTCTTTTTGGCGTTTTACCGACAGGCTATGCCCGTCGCGCCGAGAGGAGGAGTCTTTTATAGAACTGCGGGTCCGTGGGACCCTCGTCGCCAGCACCTTCGACACCACTCGCTGCCAACGAAGTTAACAACATTCGAAAGCGCCGATTGCGCATCCGGTCTTTGTGGACTTGCCGCGAATTTGTATAATTCCGCCAGCGTCAATGCGCTTGCGG
>WHUE01000220.1:0-451 GCA_009377375.1 Alphaproteobacteria bacterium
GAACGCTTCCGTGAGCCCGTACATCAGGTACGGTTTGGCCTTCGGCAGGGCGGCCCGCAGAGTCTCGAGCGTTGCACGCGGCATGTGACCGCCCGTATTGGCAAAATAACGCAGTGACGCGCGAACGGCCTCCGGCCAGCTGAGCTGCGCCAACTGAATCCACAGCGGAGGAACCGCGGTGAGCCCCGTGATGCCCTCTCCGGCACAGGCGTTGACCACGTCGCGCGGCAGCAGGTAATTGATCAGCACCACGCCGGCACCGGCCGAGAATGCCGTGGTCAGCTGGCTGAAGCCGGCATCGAAGCTCAACGGAAGCGCGCTCAGGATTCGGTCCGAAGGCCGATTCTCCAGGTACTGAGCTACGCTGTATGCGCCTGCCACCATGTTGCGATGGGACAGCACGACTCCTTTGGGGCGCCCGGTGCTGCCGGAGGTATACAGGATCGCGGCC
>WHUE01000220.1:461-729 GCA_009377375.1 Alphaproteobacteria bacterium
GACTTGCCCGGAACAGTATCGGGTATCTCCTTGCTGCCGACGACGACAACGGTATGCAGGTCGGGGCATTCGGCCAGGGCAGAGGCGAGCGTCTGCAGCCGCTCCCTGGACGTCACGAGGACCCGCACGTTGCAGTCGCGCAGAATGTAAGCCACCTGATCGGCTTTGAGCAGGGGATTTACAGGCACGAAAACCGCGCCCGCCGCCGCGGCACCGAAACACGATACGACGGTTTCCACGCGCTTATCGAGGTAAACTGCGACCCGCT
>WHUE01000221.1 GCA_009377375.1 Alphaproteobacteria bacterium
CGCGGCGCGCAGCGGCCGGGACAGCAGGCGCCGCGCCGGCGCGTCGAGCACGCTCATCCTCCTCCTGGACGGACGGCGCGCGGCACGCGGCTGCCCGACATCGTGCGCGCCGCGCCGGCAATTGGCGCCCTGCTGCTCCTGTTCGGCGGGGCGCTGCTGGGGGCGGTCCGCCGGTCGCTGTTCCCGCCGGGCGGCGGGTTGGACCTCGCACCCTGGCGGCAGGTGCTCTCCGACCCGGCGCTCGCGGACGCCGGGCGGTTCTCGCTCACCGTGACGGCCTTTGCCACGCTCATCGCCGCGCTGCTGGCCGTCCCGATCGCCGCGGCCCTCCGGCACCAGCCGCTCGTCCGGGCCGCCTTCGCGCTGCCCGTGCTTGTCCCGCACCTCGTCATCGCCGTCACGGCGGTCGCGTGGCTCGGTCCCGGCGGGCTGGCCGACCGGCTGCTGGGCGGCTTGCCGTTCGAGCTGGTCCGCGACCGCGCGGGTGCCGGGATCGTGCTCGTGTACGTGTACAAGGAGTTGCCGTTCCTCGTGCTGCTGCTCGTCGCCGGCTGGGACCGCGAGACCGCCGAGCGCGAGGAAGCCGCGGCGATGCTGGGGGCCGGCCGGCTGCAGCGGTTCCGGTGGATCGTCTGGCCGGCGGTGCGCACCCCGCTGGCCACCGGATCGCTCATCGTCGCAGCCTACGTGCTGGGCGCGTTCGAGGTGCCCCTGGTGGTCGGACC
>WHUE01000222.1 GCA_009377375.1 Alphaproteobacteria bacterium
CAGCAACCACAGACCGACCTGCTCGACGACACGCCGGATCTCGACCAGCACCTGGACCTGCGCGTCCGCGTGAGTCGCGATATCCAGCCGGTCGATGTCTGCCCACAGCTCGCGCAGGCCGAGCAGGTCGCGTGCGGTCACATACCCCACGACGGCACGGTGCTCCGGCTCCCCCGTCAACTGCATGAGCCGCAGCAACAGGCCGGATCCCATGTGGTTGAACAGGTCGTTGACCACCGCCGCCGTCACGATCTCGCGGCGCAACGGGTGCGTGTCCATCAGGTCGGCGAACTCGCCACGCAGCAGGGGCGGCAGGTAACCGGCGGCACAGGGCCGCAGGTAAGGGTCGTCCGGCACATCGGAGGCCAGGATCCGCGCCGTGACGTCGTTCTTGCTCACTGCGAGCATGACCGCGATCTCCGGGCGGGTCAGGCCGAGACCGGCTGACCGGCGCTGCGCCAGCGTCTCGTCGTCGGGCAGGAACTCGAGCTCCCGGTCGAGCCCGCCCTCCGCCTCGACCTGCCGCATCACCTGGGTATGCCGGTCCAGCGAGACCGCGCCAAGCCGCTCGGTCACGCTGATCGCCTGGGCCTGGGCGTAGTTGTCGGCAAGCACCAGCGCGGCGACCTCGTCGGCGACTCCGGCGAGCAGCTGGTCACGGAGCTCATGCGTGATACGGCCTGCCGACACGGCCGCGTCGAGCAGGATCTTGATAT
>WHUE01000223.1 GCA_009377375.1 Alphaproteobacteria bacterium
GCTTCCGCGTGCTCGACGTCAGCGACATCACCAAGCCCAAGGCAATCGCCAGCCACGACTACCACCCGCCCTTCCCGGAGCCGACCCATACCATCCTGCCGGTTTCCGGCCTGGTCGCCGGGCGGCGCATCGCGGTCGGCGTCGATGAAGAACACGACCACCGGCCGGGGCGGCTGCACGCCTTCCTCTGGGTCTTCGACGTCACCGATCTCTCGAAATCACCACGCTCTCGGCCTACGACGTGAGCGAGCTGGATTCACCTTGGGCGCGCGCGCCCGGGCGCTTCGGCGCGCACCAGTTCCGCGAGAAGCTGGACGTGCCGCTGGTCTTCGCCACCTGGTTCGCCGGCGGCCTGCGCGTGGTCGACGTCTCCGATCCCTTCGCGCCGGAGGAGGTCGGCCACTTCATCCCGGAGCCGGTGGGCGACGAGCCGAGCCCCCAATCCAATGACGTGGATGTGGACGACCGCGGCCTGATCTACATGATCGATCGCAACCGCGGCTTCGACATTCTGGAGATGACCAACCGCTAGCTCCGTAGTCCTCGAAGGCAATCAAGAAGGGTTTCATCCATGACAGCACTGGCAACGGAGAAGGACGTCGTCGGCGAGGAGCATTGGACGAAGAAGGGCGACGATGTGAAGCTCTTCCTCTGGGAGAAGTATGTCGGCAAGCCCACCGGGAAGAAGGGGACGGTGCTCTTCGTGCACGGCTCC
>WHUE01000224.1 GCA_009377375.1 Alphaproteobacteria bacterium
TCATGTCGGTGATGTCGACGATGGCGAATCCGCCATGCCAGTAACTGATGTAGAGCCGGTTATCTCTTCGAATCGGATGGTGGCAGCGGGTGTCGGTACCTTTCCAAGTCGGCGTTTCACCACCGGCGGTCCACTGACCCGGCATCCACCAGCGGCAGACTTCCTCCGGCTTTTCCGGATTTTTGAGATCCAAAACCATCGCGATGTTGCCGTGATAACCTTCAATGGTCGGCGAGATATAGGCATAGCGGCCGTCGAAGGTGAAGCGGTGCACGCCTTTGCCGTGGGCTTTGAAGAACGCGATCTCGCGCGGTTTGGATTTGTTGGAGATATCGAAAACTTTCAAGCCGGCGTCGAGTTCCTGTTTCGCCTTGTAGCGTTCATAGTTGACGAGCATGACGTCGCCGCTGACACGGACCTTGTGCGAGTGAAGTCCTTCCGGGATCTCAAGATGTGCCACGATCTTAGGATTCTTCGGGTCGCGCGCGTCGATGATCGATGTTCCGTGCGGCGGGTCCATGTGACCGACATAGGCATAGCCGTTTTCAACGACCACTGAGCCTCCGCCGGGAAGGTCCATGCGGCCGATTTGCTTGATCCTCTGACTGATGCCCACGGGCGGTTTGCCGTTAGATGCCATAATGAGCTCCTTCTGATTATCGGAACTGATATTTCGACGATTAGTCCCTGGTTAAAGGTTGTCATCTCG
>WHUE01000225.1:0-454 GCA_009377375.1 Alphaproteobacteria bacterium
GAAGCCGGAGGGGCCGCTCGCCGCATCGATCAGCGCGACGTCGCTTCGCGCTCCGAGCTGCTGTTCGAGGCCGCCGGCAAGGCCGCCGGCCATGAAATCCCCGACGATCAGGATACGCGCCGGCCGCTGGGCCCCCGCGGGAGCGTTCTCAGGCGAAGGCGGCACATATCCCGCCAATGGCTCGAGCGCCTGGCCGACGGGCACCGGAGCCGGCTCGACCACACCCTGGGCAAGGACCGGCGCCGGACCACCGCCGATGATTGCAAAAAGCGCGGCAAGGAGCAGTGCGACCGACCCTCGAACGGAGAACGGACTTCCCCCTCCCCCCTTGTGGGGGAGGGTTGGGGTGGGAAGTGAAGGCGGGACGGTGCTACGACCCCCCTCCCCCGCCCCCCCCCCCCAGGGGGGGGGGGATATGCTCCCGCCCCCCTCCGGGGGGGGGGGTGGGGGGGGG
>WHUE01000225.1:464-705 GCA_009377375.1 Alphaproteobacteria bacterium
TTGTGGTGAAGCCCCAGACACACCTTGGTGGCTTCGTCCTTCCCCCTCTCCCAGGTTGGGAGAGGGCTGGGGTGAGGGGGTTCAGGCTCGGGTTGCTTGTCGACCGGCCGGAGGGCCAGCCATCCGGCACCGGAGCCCCCTCACCCGTCCCTTCGCGACCTCTCCCCCTCGGGGAGAGGTATGAGAGTGCGCCCAATGTCCGTAAAAGATGAGGCAGCGCCCAAGCCGCTCTACCCCTTCC
>WHUE01000226.1 GCA_009377375.1 Alphaproteobacteria bacterium
TGACCGAGCCGCGGCAGGACGTCGCGCTCATGTTCCAGCGGCCGACGCTGCTGCCGTGGCGCACCGCGCTGGAGAACGCGATGCTGCCGCGCAAGCTCAGCGGCCGGGCAAATGAGGCATCCGAGCGGGAGACCTACGAGCTGCTCGACCTGGTCGGGCTGTCCGGGTTCGAGCACACCTATCCGCGTCACCTGTCCGGCGGCATGCAGCAGCGCGTGGCGCTCGCCCGCCTGCTTATGGTGGGGGTTGAGGTGCTGCTGCTGGACGAGCCCTTCGCCGCCGTCGACCAGCTCACCCGCGAGCGCCTCAACGTCGAGCTGCTGCGCGTGCACGAGCGGACCTCGGCGACAGCCCTGCTCGTGACCCATAACATCCCCGAGGCGATCCTCATGGCCGACCGGTTGATCGTGATGACACCGCGTCCCGGCCGCGTCGCCGACGTGATCGACGTGCCCTTCGAGCGGCCGCGGGCCCAGAGGATGGTCGCCGAGCCGGAGTTCCAGGCGCTCGTTCTGCGGGCATACGAGGGGCTCAAGGACCCAGGCGAGGAGGAGTTCGGGATCCGGGAGGGCGCGACGCATGGGCCGTAAGCTGCTGCACGCGCTGTTGCCTCCGCTGCTCTTCCTTGCCCTGCTGATCGCCCTCTGGGAGCTCGTGCTCGCGCTGGAGTGGGTGACGGAATCGATCCTCCCGCACCCGAAGG
>WHUE01000227.1 GCA_009377375.1 Alphaproteobacteria bacterium
CGGTATTCCCCTCAAGAACTCCCAGGCCCAGCATGGCGGCCAGGGCCGCCACTCCTTGCGGGGTTGGCTGGAGATGGCCGCCGACCGGGGCACCCGATTCGTCAACGTCTCGCCGGTGCGGGATGACCTTGTTTCGACCCTCGGTGCCGAGTGGCTTCCAGCCCGCCCCGGGAGCGACGTCGCCCTGATGCTCGGGCTGATCCACAGCCTCATCGAGATGGGCCGAGCCGACGAGGACTTCCTGGCGACCTACTGCGTGGGTTGGGAGCGCCTGTCGGCCTATGTCCTGGGTGAAAGCGACGGGGTCGCCAAGTCAGCCAATTGGGCATCCGCGCTGACCGAGGTGCCGGCCGAGCGCATCCGCAGTCTGGCCCGGGAGATGGCCTCGGGGCGGACCCTGGTGACTGCCTCCTGGTCGGTGCAGAGGGCCGAGCATGGCGAACAGCCTTACTGGATGACGGTGGCCTTGGCGGCCGTCCTCGGCCAGATCGGGCTACCCGGGGGCGGATTCGGACTCGGCTATGGCGCGATCGGCAGCATCGGCAACGGGGTCAAGCGGGTGCCGCTGCCGGCTTTGCCCGTGCCACCCAACCCGATCGACTCGTTCATCCCCGTGGCGCGGATCGCCGACATGCTGCTCGACGCCGGTGGTCCCTTCGACTTCGACGGCGGCCGCTACACCTATCCCGATGTCCGTCTC
>WHUE01000228.1 GCA_009377375.1 Alphaproteobacteria bacterium
CTTTGTGGACTTGCCGCGAATTTGTATAATTCCGCCAGCGTCAATGCGCTTGCGGAAATCCAGTGACTCCATTGACATCTCCTTCGAGAAATCAGAATGCCTTTCATTATGGAAGGATGTTAAGATGAATACAGAGTTCTCCTACATATACAGAGACGCATCGAATTATAAGTTCTACAAGAGCGTCATCATATCTGGAAAACTAAAGTTGTGCGATATTCAGGAGTATCTGTTTGACGAAGAGTTTTTTGTTCCGGAACTCGTTGGGCTGGAAAGTCTCGTGCCGGACGTAAAGAATGAGGACGATCACATTTTGCACGGAATTTTTTCTCTGTGCGAGACAAAGAAGCCGGCCGGTGTGCTGCGTGCGGAAACCTTAGTGCATAGGTTTAAGGAACGCGGCGAGACTGGCTGGTTTTGATGCCGCAACGTCGCAATTGGACGCGTGAAGAAACTGTCCTGGCAATTGACCTCTATTGCCGCACGACGTTCGGGCGCATGCATAAAGGCAATCAGGAGATAATTGCACTTGCTCGGAAAATAGGAAGAACGCCAAGTTCCGTAGCGTTGAAAATGACAAATTTTGCCAGCATAGACCCGACGCTGGATCGAGCGGGCATGTCACACGCCAGCACTCTGGATAGAAGCACGTGGAACGAATTTTTTTCCGATGTCGGCGGATTCCTAGATG
>WHUE01000229.1 GCA_009377375.1 Alphaproteobacteria bacterium
CCCCGAAAGCCGAGATGGAGGCCGCCCTGGCGCAGTTCGGAGAGGCCGTGGTCGCGGAGGGCCCGACATTGAAGGGCCTGCTGTTCCGCGTCTATGCCGCTCCCCAGGGCGCTACGTGGTCACTGGTCGTGCAGTTCCCCGACGGCATGTCCTGCCTGCTTGAGGTGGGGCAGGGGTGGACGCTGGTGGTGCATAGGGAGGGCAGCTTATGAACGGTAAAGACGTTCTCATTCTCGCCCGGACGATATTCGGAGAAGCGCGGGGCGAAAGCACGCTCGGCAAGATCGCGGTGGCGTGGACGGTCTTGAACCGGGTTGCCGCGAAAAGCTGGTACGGCGACACGATCACGGAGGTCTGCCGGAAGCCCTGGCAATTCAGTTGTTGGAATTCTAACGACCCGAACCGGCCCAAGCTGGAAGCCGTCACGCTGAACGATCCCGACTTCCAGCACTGCATGTATGCGGCCCTGGCGGCGGGCTTGGGGCATGTGCCGGATCCGACGAGCGGCAGCCGGCACTACCACACAATGAACGTCTCGCCGGATTGGGCGCAGGGCAAAAGCCCCATCTGCTCTATCGGCGTCCACAAATTCTACAACGACGTGGTGTAGTCATGGACGGCTTCAAAAGCTCCGAATTCTTCGCCCTTTTCTGCGCCCATGCCCTCGTTCTGCTGGCCCCTCTCGTCG
>WHUE01000022.1 GCA_009377375.1 Alphaproteobacteria bacterium
TGGCCAGCACCGCCGGCGCCAGCGGATAGTCCAGCTTGCGCATCAGGTAGCCGACGACGCCGAAGAGCAGCATCAGCCACACGTCGTGCATGTCCTTCGTCGGCGCATAGCCGCCGACGACGCAGAGCACGTAGATCATCGGCGCGAGGATGGTGAACGGCATCTTCAGCACGGCGATGAACGCCGGTATGAAGGCGATGTTGATCAGCAGCGCGAACAGGTTGGCGGCATACAGGCTGGCGATCAGCCCCCAGACGAAATCCTTGTGGTCGATGAACAGCCGGGGTCCCGGCTCCAGCCCCCAGATCACCATGCCGCCGAGCAGGATGGCGGTGGTCGGCGAGCCGGGGATGCCGAGCGTCAGCATCGGCAGCATCGAGCCCGTGCTGGCGGCGTTGTTGGCGGATTCCGGTGCGACGATGCCGTGCAGGTTGCCCTTGCCGAAGCTGCGCGGGTCCTTCGACATGGTCTTGGCCACGCCATAGGCCATCAGCGAGCCGGGCGTCGCGCCGGCGGCCGGGAGGATGCCGACGAAATAGCCGAGGAACGACCCCATCAGCATGGTCCAGACCGTCTTCTTCAGCTCGATCAGGGCATCCAGAATGCGCCTGACCGACACCTCGGCCCGGGACAGCACCATCTTGCCCTTCGACTGCTCGATCACCCACAGCATCTCGCCGATGCCGTAGATGCCGATGGCCAGCACCAGGAAGTTCACCCCGTGGAAGAACCCCGGCAGGTCGAAGAAGATCAGCCGCGGGTTGCCGCTGACGATGTCGAGCCCGACCGCGCTGAACACCAGGCCGATGAAGATGGAAAAGAAGGTCTTGGGGATGTCGTCGCCGCCCAGCCCGATAAAGGTGGCGAAGGCCAGGATCATCAGGGCGAATTCTTCCGGCGGTCCGAAGGCCAGTGCGACCGCGGCGAGCGGCGGCGCGAACAGGGTGAACAGGACCACCGAGACGGTGCCGCCGACGAAGCTCGCCACCGCGGCCGCGACCAGCGCCTTGTCGGCCTGTCCCTTCAGCGCCAGGGGGCGGCCGTCGAAGGTCGTCGCCACCGCCGTCGACGCGCCGGGAATGCCGAGCATGATCGAGCTGATGGCGCCACCATACATGGCGCCGTAATAGAGCGCGCCGAGAAAGATGATCGCGCCGGTCGGCGGCACCAGGAAGGTCATCGGCAGCAGGATCGCCACCCCGTTGACCGAGCCCAGCCCGGGCATGGCGCCGATGAAAAGCCCGGCGGCGCAGCCGAGAACGATGAGCCCCAGGTTGAGGGGCTCGAACGCGAGGCCGAAGCCCTCCATCAGAAGGTTGAAGATGTCCATTGCCGGTCAGGATCCAGAACGCAGAATTCCATCCATGCGCCGCGGTTTGCTCCGGTCTTGCCGCCGGCCGCGACGCCCTCTCGTTCGGCTCGCCCTACAGGAAAATGTCGTAGAGCGGGTAATAGACCCAGTCGTTCAGGAAGAGATCGCCCGCCATGCCCTTGGGCAACTCGATCTTCAGCGCGATCTCGAAGAAAAAGAACGTCACCACCGGAGTGGCCGCGCCTACGCTGCCCGTCAGCCCCCACGGGTGATGGCCGATCCAGCGCAGATAGAAGATCAGATAGAGCGGCACCGACACATACACGCCGAGCAGATGGATCAGCCCGATCATGACCGCCAGCGACCCGGCCCCGATCACGAACAGCTGCAGCGTGCGGCGGTCCATGTAGGGCTCGTCCGACTGCGAGGGCGGGCTCACCCGGCGTACCCAGCGGACGATGATCCAGACGCAGCAGGCGAGCATGCCCGCCGACAGCCAGAACGGGAACGCCCCGCCGCCCGGACCGGAACCCCTGGTCCAGCCGATGGGGAGTTCCGTACTCTTCCACATAAGATAGACGGAGAAGATCGCCATGACGACGGCCATAACAAGCTCAGCCACGCGCATGGCGATCCATCCCCCTTCGAACGACTTTTTGGCCTTGAACCGGGCTACTTTATCTCGCCCAGCGCCTTCAGCAGGTCGCGATGAACCTCGAGCTCCGCGACGAAGTAGTCGGTCAGCTCCTTACCCGTCAGCCAGCCCGGAACCAGGCCCTTGCTGTTCAGGTAGCCCTGCCACTCCTTCGACTTGTAGACCTTCTCGAACACGGAGACGTAGAAGTCCTGGGCCTCTTTCGGCATGCCGGGCGGCGCGATGACGCTGCGCTGCATGTAGTAGACCATGTCGTTGCCCTTGCCGAGCTCCTCGAAGGTCGGGATATTGCCCCACTTGCCCTTCAGCTTGCCCTTCGGCGTGAAGCTGGCCAGCGCCACCGACTTGCCCGCGTCCCAGAACCCGGCCTGTTCGGACGGGTTGTTGACGGTCGAGTTGATGTGCCCGCCGACGAGCTGCTTCGCCACGGCTCCGCCGCCCTTGAACGGGACGTAGGTCATCTTGACGCCGAACTTCTTCTCCAGCATCGCGGTGACCAGCGAGTCTTCCTGGCCCTTGCCGGTGCCGCCCATCTTCCAGTGGGTGGGACCCGCCTTCTTCACGGCGGCCACGTAGTCCTCGACCGTCTTGATGCCGGAATCGGCGCTCACCCAGAGCTGGAACGTGTCTTCGGCAAGACGCGCGATCGGAGTGAACTTCGATATGTCGATCCCGAGCCCCGGATTGCGGAGCGGCGTCGTGTAGAGGCTGTTGAGCGTCGCCAGGATGATGTGAGGATTGCCCGCACTGTCCTTCAGGTAGCGCAGCGCCTCGGCGCCCGATCCGCCGCCCTTGTTCACGGGCACGAACGGCTTCGAAGAAAGCTTGTTCTTCTGGATGATGCCCTGGATGAAGCGGGCAAGCCGATCCGCACCGCCGCCCTGGCCCGCCATGATGACGAACTCGACCGACTTGCGCGGCTCCCAGGCTGCGCCGGCATCGGTCGCGACCGACACCGTTCCCAGCCCGGCAACAAGCCCGGCGCCCAGCGCAAGGCCCGTCGTCCTTCCTAAGATTCTCATGTACTCCTCCCTCTAAAATCGCCCCGGAAATGGAACTCCCCACCACGTCCTACGCGTCTTCGATCCGGTCCTCCGGAGGCCGTTCGTCCCTTGCGCACGCTCGGGAATCCGCCCCTCTCCACCGGAGAACCGTATACCTAATCTGGTATACCACTGAAAGGCTACGCGCGACTGTCGCGGTCTGTCCACCCCCAAAAACCGCGAATCGCAGACGCCTGCGTATGGAATTCGGGGAAAACTTCCGGGCCGAGCCCCCGCGACGTCCGCGATCCCCGAACCTGGCACTCGCGCGACAGCGCGCTCGAACGAAAGCGGCGCCGGAGGGATCTCCGACGTCGTTTCACAGGCCGCTCGAGGCCGACAGCGAGGCTAGTTTCCAGCCTTTGCCGCAGCCCCCGCCGAGGTGCCGGCCAGCCGGCCGAACACGGAGCCGGCGGTAAGCCCGGACCCGCCGGGATAGTTGAAGTAGAATAGCCCGCCGACGCATTCGCCGGCCGCGTACAGGCCCGGAATCGGCGCGAGGTCGGTATCGACCACCTGCCCCTCGCCGTTGATGCGCATGCCGCCGAAGGTGAAGGTCAGCCCGCACGTGACGCCGTAGGCCTCGAACGGCGGCGTGTCGATGGTGTTGGCCCAGTTGGACTTGTCGATCTCCAGCCCCCTGGTGCAGCGGCCGTCCTTGACGTTGGGGTTGTAGGGAATGTCCTGCTGGACGGCGGCGTTGTATTCCCTGATCGTCTCCAGGAACTGCCTGGCGTCGACGCCTTCCAGCTTCCCGGCCAGCTCCTCCAGCGTGTTCGCCACGACCTTGGTGACCTGCTTGATGGAGTACTCGTCGCGCTTCATGTGCGCGACCTTGGCGTCCAGCACCTGGTAGGCGAACTGCCCCGGCTGGTTGAGGATCACCCGGCCGTACTTGGCGTAGGTGTAGTTGCGGAAATCCGCGCCCTCGTCCACGAAGCGCCTGCCCTCCGCGTTCACCATCACGAAGAACGGATAGGAATGCTTCTGGAACTGGTCGCCGACGGCGAGGTCGCCGAATTCCGGCGCGTTGCGGTCCCAGCCCACCGCATGGCCGCCCGACCAGTTGCCGTAGCTCGCCGCCCCGATCTTCAGAGCCATGTTGACGGCGTCGCCGGTGTTGAACCGGGTGCCGCGCACCTTGGCCAGCTCCCAGCCGGGGCCGAGATAGCGGGTGCGCATCTCCGGGTTCGCCTGGAAGCCGCCGGCGGCGATCACCACGCATTTCGCCTTCATGTCACGCAGCTCCCCACCGGACTTCACCCTGACGCCGGTGACCTTCACCCCGTCATAGAGCAGCTCCAGCGCGCGGGTGTTGAACAGCGTCGGGATGCCGTTCTTACTGGTCGATGCCTGCAGCGCGTCGTAGAGCCCGGGGCCGCCGCCGCGGGTCTCCACCGTCAGCCCGCCCCAGAACTTGAACTTGCCGTCGATCTTGAAGGCCTGGCGGCCGTAGATCGGCACGAATTCGATGCCCTTGGAGCGCATCCAGACCAGCGTGTCCAGGCTGCGGGTCACCAGGGTCTCCGCCATCTCCGGATCGCAGCGGTACTGGGTGACGCGGAAGATGTCGTCGAAGAACTGGTCCTGGGTATAGGTGCCGAAATCGGTCGTCTCGATCTCGGTCTCCGACAGCTCGACCAGCTTCTGGATGTCCTCGACGCCGTTATAGACGACGCGCATCGCGCCGGCGGTGAAGCGCGTGTTGCCGCCCGCCTCGTCCTCCGGCGCGCGTTCCAGCATCACCACGTCGCAGCCCGCATCCCGCGCCGCCAGCGCGGCGCAGCCCGCCGCGTTGCCGGCGCCGATCACGATCACGTCCCATACCTTGTCACTGTCGCTCATGCCTGTGCTCCTTTCCCGGCGGCGCGGCGCCGCCCTTTTGTTGCCATCGTGCCGGCCGCCATGCGGCGCAGCTCCTCGGTTGCCATGTCGCAGAGCGCTCTCGCCGACGGACTCAGCGTGCGGCCTGCGACCTTCAGGATGCCGATATACCGGCTGACCACGGGTTCGGTCAGCGGGCGCACGGCGAGATTCAGATCGGGGCGCTGCGCGATGCCCAGCCTGGGCACCGCGGACACGCCGAGCCCCCGCGCCAGGAACCCCATCATGGTGGACAGGTGCTGCACCTCGTAGGTCGCCCGGGGCATCAGTCCGGTGCCGTCGAGGGCGCGTTCGAGCTGACGCTGGTTCGCTGTATCGACTCCCATGCGGATATAAGCGTATTCACCGAGATCGCGCCACCGCACCGCGCGTCTTTCCGCCAGCGGATGGGCGGCATGACAGACCAGCACATAGGGGTCTTCGACGACCGGCGTGAAATCCAGCTCCGGGCGCTCGTCGCCCTGCAGCGCGATGCCGAACTCGGCCTCACCGGTCGCGACGGCTTCCGCGACCTTCGGCCCCACGTCGTCGAACACGCGCAAGGCGACCGAGGGATAGTCGTCGCTGAACCTTTCGATCACCACGGGTAGCGCGTTGTGCGCCACGGTCATGACCGCGGCCATCGACACCACGCCCGCCTTCTTCTCGATGACGTCCCGAATTTCGGCGACGGACCGCTCGTAATCGCGCACCATCCGCTTTGCGGCCGGCAGGAATTCCTGGCCCACCACCGTCAGCCCGACGGCGCGCGACGTTCGGTCCAGAAGCCGCGCCCCGAGCGCGTCCTCCAGCTTCTTCATCCGCCGCGACAACGCCGACTGGGTCACCGACAGCTCGTCGGCGGCCTTGTTGAAGCTCTGCATTTCCGCCACCAGGACAAAGGCGCGAAAGTCTTCCAGACCGATCCGCATGACGGATTGGTATATGAGCCAAACGCAACGATCAAGATGCACTTATGAGTTTGTCGACCGCGGCGGAAAAGACTGCTTCTCCCGGCCGGCCGGGTGCGCCGGGAGAAGCGGAGGACGAGGCGGACCGGAATCCGCCGAGCTGCGGCGGCCGGCATGGTCATTGATTCCGCTGGCATCGCCCGGACCGCCCGACTATTGTTTCGCGGAGAGGTCTTTCTGCCCCCGCCATCGACTGACGCGAGATCCAAGGTGGCAGGGCGAATTCTTTAGGGGAGAACAGGGCACGATGAAACGAATCCTTTCCTATTCCGTCGCCGCCGCGTCGGCGGCAGCGCTGCTTGCCGGACCGGCGGCGGCGCCGGCAACCGCCGCCGATTTCAGCGGCAAACGCATCGAATGGCTCATCCCGTACGGCACGGGCGGCGGATCGAACGCGTGGGCGCGCTTTTATGCGCCGTGGCTCACCAAGGCCCTGCCGGGCCAGCCTGTGATCGCGATCAACAACATGCCCGGCGCGAGCTCGACCAAGGGCACCAACTACTTCGCCCGCCGCGGCACCAAGGACGGGCTGTCGATACTCGGTACGTCGGGGTCGACCCAGTTCCCGTACCTGCTCGGCGACCGGCGGGTCCAGTACGACTACAAAGACTGGACCCCGCTCCTCGCCACCCCCGTCGGCGGCGTGGTTTACATCCACAAGAGCCTGGGGGTGAAGAACGCCGACGAGGCGAAGAACCTGCGCAAGTTCCAGCTCAAGTTCGGCGCGCAGGGGCCGACCTCGCTCGACCTCGTGCCGCTTCTGGCCTTCGACATCCTCGGCCTCAACGTCAAGCCGGTCTTCGGAATGAAGAGCCGCGGAGACGGACGGCTGGCTTTCGAGCGGGGCGAGCTCCGCCTCGATTACCAGACAACGCCCGCCTTCCTGAAGCGGGTGACGCCGCTGGTCGAGAAGGGAGAGGCGATCCCGCTCTTCACCTTCGGCATGCTGGACGATAAGGGCAGCCTGGTGCGCGACCCCACCTTCCCCGACATGCCGCATCTCGGCGAGGTCTACGAGAAGATGCACGGCAAGAAGCCGCAGGGTCCGGCATGGAAGGCATGGATGACCTTCTTCGCCGCCGGCTATCCCGCCCAGAAGCTGATCGTCGTCAAGAAGGGCACGCCCAAGGAGATGGTCGATGCCTGGCGCGAAGGCGTGCGGAAGATGGTCGAGTTGCCCGGCTTCAAGGAGGCCGCAGCGAAGGCGCTGGGCGATTATCCGCAGGCCGTCGGCAAGAAGGCGGAGGTGCTCTACAAGGTAGCCACCACGGTCGATCCTGCATCCAGGAAATGGGTGGTCGACTGGCTGAAGAGCCGGTTCAACGCTACGCCGTAATCGCGCCTGCATAGTCACGAGAGGGGGCGAGGACAGTCGATGTCCTCGCCCCGAATCTTGTTAGGGTAAGGGAACCGGCCGACAGCCGGTCCGCCGCGGGAGGGGAAGCCTATGGTCGAGTCGCTTGTCGGTGCGCTGTTCGAGATCACGCGCGGCGTTCATCTGCTCTACCTGTTCATCGGCGTGGCGATGGGCCTCGTGGTGGGCATCTTCCCCGGTCTCGGCGGGATCGTCGGCCTCTCGCTGCTGCTGCCCTTCCTCTACGGCGTGGATCCCACCTCGGCGCTGGCGATGCTGGTCGGGCTGGTCGCGATTATCCCGACATCCGACACGTTCACCTCGGTCCTGATGGGCATTCCGGGGTCGAGCGCGTCTCAGGCCACGGTGCTCGACGGCTTCCCGCTCGCCAAGAAGGGCGAGGCCGCGCGCGCGCTCGGCGCCGCGTTCTCGGCCTCGCTCTACGGCGGGCTCATCGGCGCGGTGATCCTGACCTTCGTGATCGTCGCCGCCCGGCCGGTCATCCTGCTGTTCACCTCGGCCGAGCTGTTCATGCTGACCATACTCGGGCTGTCGATGGTGGGCGTGCTGGCGGGGTCGAGCCTCGTCAAGGGACTGCTTGCATGCGGGCTCGGCCTGCTGATCGGCGCGCTCGGCGGCGCGCCGGCGACCGGCGAGTACCGCATGAGCTTCGACATTCCGTATCTGGGCGACGGGCTGCCGCTGGTGGTGATCGGGCTGGCCATGTTCGCCGTGCCGGAGATCGTCGACCTGCTGCGCCAGGGCGGCGCGATCGCCCGCGGGCAGGCGCTGGGACACGGGTGGATCCGGGGCATCAAGGACATGTGGGCGCATAAGTGGCTGTGCACGCGCTGTGCCGGGCTCGGCTGCCTCATCGGTGCGCTGCCGGGCCTCGGCGGCAGCGTGGTCGACTGGATCGCCTATGGCCACGTCAAGCAGACGGTCAAGGACACGTCGCAATTCGGCAAGGGCGACATCCGGGGCGTGCTGGCGCCGGAATCCGCCAACAACGCCAAGGAAGGCGGCGGGCTGATACCCACGCTGCTGTTCGCGATTCCGGGCTCGGGCAGCATGGCGGTCTTCCTCGGCGGGCTCACCCTCATCGGGCTGGAGCCGGGGCCCCGCATGGTCGAGGGCAAGCTGGACCTCACCTACATCATCATCTGGTCGCTGGCGCTGGCCAACGTCATCGGCGCGGGATCCTGTCTGCTTCTTTCATCGTGGGTCGCGAAGCTGACCACGATCCGTTACGTCTACCTTGCGCCGTTCATGATCATGGTGATCTGCTTCGCCGCCTTTCAGGCGACGCGCTCGCTGGGCGACCTGGTCACACTGTTCACCATCGGGCTGCTGGGAGTCCTGCTGAAGCGGTTCGGCTGGCCGCGACCGGCCTTCCTGATCGGGTTCGTGCTTGCCGACGGCTCTGAAACCTATCTCTACCAGGCGGTCCAGTTCTACGGCTGGGAATTCCTCGCACGCCCGGGTGTACTGATCATCGCGGCGATCATCGTGATCTCGGTGTGGCTCGGAATCAGGAACGCGCCCAAGCAGGAAGCGGCAATCGCGGAAGGCACGGCGACCGCCAAGGCGACCGACATGCGCCCGCAGGCGATTTTCGCGGCCCTGGTGCTCGCCCTCTTCGCCTGGGGGCTGGTCGACGGGCTGCAAAGATCGTTCCTCGGCGGAATCTACACCATCGGCATCGGCGTGGCGATGCTGCCGCTCGCGATCTACATGCTTTACGTCACCGCAACCAACAGGACCGACAACATCGCCAATTACGACCACGAGGTCGAGGGAGAGCATGTCGGGAGCACGGACGTTGCGTCCCTGACGCATTACCTGCTGTGGCTGGGGGCCTTCATCGCGGCGATCGCGCTGGTCGGATTCTGGCTCTCCATCACCGCGTTCTTCATCATCTTCCTTCGGGCCAAGTCCGACGCGTCGTGGCTGCGCATCCTCACGCTCACGGTCTGCGGCGTCGGGTTCATCACCGCGCTGTCCTGGATCATGGTGCTCAACTTCCCCGCCGGGCTGCTGCAGGAATACTTCGTCCTGCCCTGGCCGCTAAGCTAGGCACGCCGCATGAAACGCAGCACGGACCGCATCCTCACGACCCATACGGGCAGCCTGCCCCGCCCCGCCGACCTGATGACGCTGCTCAACGCCAGGGAGCTGGACGCCGGCTACGACAGGGCGGAATTCGCCCGCCGGGTGCGCGGGGCCATCGCGGACATCGCCGACAGGCAGGCGGAGTGCGGGCTGGACGTCATCGGCGACGGCGAGCACAGCAAGGTCAACTGGATGGCCTATGCCCGCGCCCGCCTCGACGGGCTGGAGGAGATCGACGCCCCGGTCAGCTTCCGCGGCGAGACGCGCGATTCGCTGGCCTTCTCCGGCGCCTATGACGACATGAAGCTGATGCTGGCCGCCCGGTCCGGCGAGCTGGTGCCCAAGCGCGCGGCGCGGCCCAAGGCCTTCGTCTGCGCCGGCCCGATCCGCTATGTCGGCCATGACGACGTGCGCGCCGACGTCGAGAACCTGCGGGCGGCGGTGGGCGGGGTGAAATGCGAGGAGGCGTTCATGACGGCGATCTCGCCGTCGAACCTCGAGCTCTACTACGAGAACCGCTACTACGGCTCCGACGAGGAATATCTGACGGCGCTCGCCGACGCCATGCACGAGGAATACAAGGCGATCGTCGACGGCGGGTTCGTCCTGCAGATCGACGACCCGCGCATGGCGACCCATTACAACCGCACCCCCGGCGCGACGGTGGAGGAATGCCGCGAGTTCATCGCGCTCCGCGTCGAGGCGGTGAACCACGCGCTGCGCGGCATTCCCGCGGAAAAAGTGCGGTTCCACACCTGCTACAGCGTCAACATCGCGCCGCGCGTGCACGATTTCGAGCTGCGCCACTTCGTCGACCTGATGCTGAAGATCGACGCCGCCGCCTATGTGATCGAGGGCGCCAACCCGCGCCACGAGCACGAGTGGGAGATCTGGCGGGACACGAAGCTGCCCGACGGCAAGCTGCTGATCCCCGGCGTGGTGTCGCACTGCGTCCACCTGGTCGAGCACCCGGAGCTGGTCGCCCAGCGCATCGAGCGCTTCGCCGGCGTGGTCGGACGCGAGAACGTCATCGCCGGCACCGATTGCGGTTTCGGCACATCCGGGGCCGGGGACGAGGTCCATCCTGAAATCGCCTGGGCCAAGCTGGACGCGCTGGTCGCCGGCGCGCGGCTGGCCAGCAAACGTCTCTGGCCGGGCTGACGGCGGGCGCGGGGGGCGCTATACAGGCGCGTCAGATTCACAGGTCGGGAGCCCGGACGCCGATGTCGCCGAACAGGAAGATGCAGTACGGAATCGCCGTGCGCGGTCAGTACCACGCGAAGGACGACATCCGCGCCCGGTTCGAGGAGATCGTCGAGCAGGCGAAGCTGGCCGAGGCGCTGGGCTACGACTCCATCACCAAGACCTCGCATTATTCGGCCCATCCCTGGCAGAACTTCCAGCAGCTTCCGATCCTCGCCCGGCTGACGGCGGAAACGAGCAGGCTGCGGCTCAACGCCGGAATCGTGCTGCTGTCGCTGCACAAGCCGCTGGACATCGCCGAACAGCTCGCCACCATCGACATAATGTCCAACGGGCGGCTGATCTTCGGCGCGGCGCTCGGCTACCGCGACGTGGAGTTCAAGGGGTTCGGCACCACGACGAAGGAGCGCGGCAAGCGCTTCACCGAGAACCTGATCGCCATCAAGCGGCTGTGGACCGAGGACACGGTCGACATGGAAGGCAGCCATTTCACGCTGGACGGCGCGTCCTGCTGTCCGCACCCGCTGCAGAAGCCGCACCCGCCGATCTGGATCGGCGCCAACGCCGACGGGGCCTTGCGCCGCGCCGCGCAGTACGGCGACTGCTGGTACATCAACCCGCATAACCGGATCGACACGATCCAGCGCCAGCTCGACCTCTACAAGGCGGCGCTGGACGAGTTCGGCAAGCCCTTCCCCGACGAGCTGCCGATGCGGCGCGAGGTGTTCGTCGCCGGGACGCGGGCGGAGGCGATACGGCTCTGCGCGCCGTACCTCAAGGACAAGTACGACGCCTACCAGCAGTGGGGCCAGCAGAAGCAGATGCCGGAGGGCGACGACGACCTCTCCATGGTGTTCGAGGAGTTGACCGCCAACCGCTTCATCATCGGCAGCCCGGACGACGTGACCGAGCAGATCGCGGAACTGCACAAATCGCTCGGCGTGAACCACCTCATCATGTCGATGCAGTGGTCCGACATGCCGCAGTCGATGGTCGACGACGCCATGCACCTGATGGCGGAGAAGGTCTTTCCCCAGGTCGAGCAGGCGATCTAGGCTTCGCCGGTCGCCGCGTCCCGCCGCCGCCGGTGCGCGACCGCCTCGCGGTGGGCGATGTAGACGGAGGAGGCGAAGATCACCCCGCCGCCGATCCAGACCCAGCCGTCGGGGAGCTCGGCGAAGACCAGGTAGCCGATCAGCGCGGCGAAGGGCAGGCGGAAGAAGTCGAAGGGCAGCACCGCCGTCGCCGGCGCGGCCTGAAAGGCGCGCGACAGGAAGCGCTGGTTGAACGTGGCGAACACGCCGATGGCGATCATATAGGCGAGCTGTTCCCAGGTCGGCGTCTGCCAGACCAGCGCGGCCGGAATCGCCATCATCGGCGTGACGTAGAGCATCAGGAACAGCACCACCTTGTCGGGGTGGTCCGACTGCGTCGTGTGGCGCACGATCACGTTGGAGGAGGCGTTCGCCAGCGCCGCGATCAGGACCAGGATCGCGCCGAGGCTGATTTCGGCGAAGCCCGGCCGCAGGATGATCAGCGCCCCGGCGAAGCCGACCAGCAGCGCAAGCGTACGGCGCAGCCGCAGCACCTCGCCCAGGAACAGCACCGCCAGCAGCGTCGCCCAGAGCGGCGAGGTGAAGACCAGCGCCTGGCTTTCCGGCACCGGAATCATGCCGGCGCCCGGGAAATACGTCATCACGAACACGAACCCGATGACCCCGCGCAACGCATAGGCCTTGTGATTCGTGCTCCGGAACAGGCCGGACCAGGCGCGGAACGCGAAGGGCAGCATCAGCACGAGATTCGTCACCACCCGGACGAAGCCGATCTCGAAGGGGTGTATCTCGCCGGCCATCTTGCGGACCAGCGTCGTCATGATGGTGAAGCTGGCGGCCGCGCAGACCATCCAGAACGCCCCGCGCACCACGGGCGGCGCGGCGGTGAAGCGGCTGCCGACGGTCATGCGGCGGAACGAGGCGAGGCGGAAACTGTAAGGCGGGGCGTCATCGGCGGATCATACCCGCCGCCGGCCGGTCTGGCGACGGCGGCGCGATGACGCATGCGTCAGGCCGCCCGCTTCCCCTTCGCCGCCCGGATCGCCTGCCAGACGCGGTGCGGGGTGGCGGGCATGTCGAACTCCTCCACCCCCAGCGGGGCCAGCGCGTTCATGATTGCCGCCATGACCGCGGGCGGCGCGCCGACCGTGCCGGATTCGCCGGCGCCCTTGACCCCGATGGGGTTGGTTTTGGTCGGCACCGGATGGGTCTCGATCTCGATCGACGGGAAGTCGGCCGCGCGCGGCATGCAGTAATCCATGAACGAGCCGGAGATGAGCTGGCCCGATTCCGCGTCGTAGACGATATCCTCCATCAGCACCTGGCCGACGCCCTGCGCCACGCCCCCGTGAAGCTGGCCCTTGAGCAGCAGCGGGTTCATCACCGTGCCGACGTCGTCGACGATATGCAGCCGGTCCAGCGCGACGAAGCCGGTCTCGGGGTCGATCTCGACCTCCGCCACCTGGCAGCCGTTGGGAAAGTTGCAGGGACCGATATCCCATTCGCCGACCGCGTCGAGCCCGATGCCGAATTCCAGCGACGGGAAGCCGGCCGGGGCATAGGACGCCTTCGCCACGTCCATGATGCTAACCGTCCTGTCGGTGCCGGAGACGGTGTAGCCGCCCTCCGCGAACTCCACATCCTCCACTGCGGCTTCCATCATATGGGCGGCGACCTTCCTGCCCTTGTCGATCACGCGGTCGGAGGCGATCCTGAGCGCCGAGCCGCCGACCGACATGGAGCGCGAGGCCATGGTGCCCCGCCCGATGGTCACCTTGTCGGTGTCGCCCTGGATGAGGCGGACGTTCTCGAACGGCACGCCGAGCCATTCGGACACCATCTGGGCGTAGATCGTCTCGTGCCCCTGGCCGTGGCTGAACGTGCCGGCCAGCACGCTGACATTGCCCGAGGGATCGAAGCGGACCTCCATGCGCTCGTTCACCGCGCCGGCCGATTCCAGATAGGTGGACAGGCCGAGCCCGCGGAGCCGGCCGCGCGCCTCCGATTCGGCCTTGCGCGCGGCAAAGCCTTCCCAGTCGGAGAACTTCATCGCCTTGTCCATCACGGTCTCGAACTCGCCCGAATCGTAGGTGTAGTTGAGCGCGGTCCGGTAGGGCATCTGCGGCGGCTGGACGAAGTTGCGGCGACGGATCTCGATCTTGTCGATGCCCATCTCGTCCGCCGCGCGGTCCAGCAGCCGCTCCAGCACGTAGGTCGCCTCCGGCCGCCCGGCGCCGCGATAGGGGCCGGTCGGCGCGGTGTTGGTGAACACGGACCGGGTCATGACATGGATCGCCGGCATGGCATAGACGCCGGACATCAGCGTCGCCGAATGGGCCGGCGACACGCCCGCCCCGGCGGCCAGGTAGGCGCCGACATTGTAGATCTGGTCGAGCCTGAGCCCGAGAATCCTGCCCTCCTTGTCGAGCGCCAGCCCGGCGGTCAGCGTTTGGTCGCGGCCGTGGGTGTCGGTCATGAACCCTTCGGCCCGGTCGGCGATCCACTTCACCGGCCGGCCGACCTTCTTCGCCGCCCACAGCGCGAGAATGTCCTCCGGATACACCCCGCCCTTCATGCCGAACCCGCCGCCGACATCGCGGGCGATCACGTTGATCGCCGTTTCCGGTACCTTGAAGATCGCCTGCGCCAGCGCCTGCCGCATACGATGCGGTCCCTGGCAGCTCGCATGCAGGGTGTAGCGGTCGTCGGCGAAATCGTACTCGCCGATGCAGCCGCGCGGCTCCATCGAGACCGCGGTCAGCCGGTTGTTGTAGAGCGACAGCGTCGTGACGTGATGAGCGGCCTTGAACGCGGCGTCCGCCGCCTCGGCCGAGCCCATCTCGTGCTGGAAGGCGACGTTGTCGGGCGCGTCCTCCCACACCGCAGGCGCGCCGACCTCGACCGCCTTCGGCGCACTGGTGACGGCGGGCAGCGGCTCGTAATCCACCTCGACCAGCTCGGCGGCGTCGCGCGCCTGCTCCGGCGTCTCGGCGACAATGAAGGCGACCGGCGCGCCGAGACAGCGCGCCACGTCCTTCACCAGCCCGGGATAGAAGCCGCGCACCGGCGGCTTCGTCAGCAGGTTCATCGGGATCGAGGCGCAGGGGATGCCGCCGAGCCCGTCGGCGGCATAGTCCTCGCCGGTCAGCACCAGCAGCACGCCGGGCGCACCCTTCGCGGCCCCGGCGTCGATCCCCCTGATCCGCGCATGGGCATGCGGGCTGCGCAGCACCACGCCGTGGGTCATGTGCGGCAGCGACACGTCGTCGACATAGCGCGAGCGCCCGGTGAGGAAACGCGGGTCTTCCTTGCGGGGGACGGGTTGGCCGATGCCGTTCTTCATTGCCACTGTGCTGTCTCCTTGCCGTTTGCGCCGACGGGCGCGATCCTAGTGCCTAACCACGGTATGATCGAGAGGATCGCGCATCATAATCGTGCAGCTTGATCCGTTCCGGTCGAGTATCGATAATTCCGCGAACATTCGGACGGCGAACGTCTGCCGGGGGGCTCATGGGCGAGGATACGACGACACCGGTGCAGCGTCAGCCCGTCCGGCTGGTGTTTCTTGCCTTTCTCCAGCTCGGCCTGACGTCGTTCGGCGGCCCGGTCGCCCATCTCGGTTATTTCCGCGAGGCATTCGTGGTGCGCCGCCGCTGGATCGAGGAGCGGGCCTATGCCGACCTCGTGGCGCTTTGCCAGTTCCTGCCGGGACCGGCCTCGAGCCAGGTCGGGATCGGCATCGGTCTGGCCAAGGCGGGGCTGCCCGGCGCCTTCGCGGCATGGTTTGCCTTCACCATGCCGTCGGCCATCGCGCTCACGCTCTTCGGGTACGGCGTGGTGGCGCATCAGGACGCGATGCCCGGCGGGGTGCTGCACGGGCTCAAGGTCGTTGCCGTCGCGGTCGTCGCCCAGGCGGTCTGGGGCATGGCCCGGACGCTGTGCCCGGATGCGCCCCGCGCGACGCTGGCGGTGCTGGCGGCGGCGGGAATGCTCGCTGCGCCCACGCCGCTCGCCCAGGTCGCCGTCATCGCGGCGGGCGGGCTTATCGGCCTTGCCCTGCTGCGGACGGAGGCGGAGCCGGACCACGTGCCGCTCGGAATCGAGGTCGGCCGGGGCACGGCAATCGCCTCGCTGGCGCTGTTCTTCGCGCTCCTGGTGGGCCTGCCGCTGCTGGCGGCGGCGTACCCGTCGCAGACGCTCGCGCTGGTGGACAGCTTCTACCGCTCCGGCTCGCTGGTGTTCGGTGGCGGCCACGTGGTTCTGCCGCTGCTCCAGTCCGAGGTGGTGCCGCCGGGCTGGGTCTCCAACGACGCCTTCCTCGCCGGCTACGGCGCGGCGCAGGCGGTGCCGGGACCGCTGTTCACCTTCGCCGCCTATCTCGGCGCCGTGATGCTGCCGGAGCCGAACCTGTGGGCGGGGGCGGCGATCTGCCTCGTCGCGATCTTCATGCCGTCCTTTCTGCTGGTCGTCGGTGCGCTGCCCTTCTGGGACGCGCTGCGGCGCCTGCATCCGGTGCGGAAGGCGCTGCTCGGGGTCAACGCCGCCGTGGTCGGGCTGCTGCTGGCCGCGCTCTACGATCCGGTCTGGACCAGCGCCATCAGGGGGCCGGGCGATTTCGTCCTGGCGATGGCCGCCTTCACGCTGCTGGTGTTCTGGAAGCTGCCGCCCTGGCTCGTGGTCGTGCTGACGGCGGCGGGCGGATGGGGGCTGCAGCTTATCGGCGGCTGATCCTGCCTACACCGCCACGCTCGTTGCGTCATAGGTGAACAGCCAGTCGTAGCGCTGCTTCACCGCGTCCGGCTGCCACTGCTCGTTAACGTATTGCTCCGCCGCCGGGTCGGCGAGCTGGCGATTGTGGAACCGCTGCATGGTCTCCTTCGACCCCGTCACCACGGCGTTGGCGCGCGCCCGCCGCGCCGCCTCGTAGGCGGCCAGCGCCTCGTCCGGCGCGCCGTATTTCGCGAAGCAGCGGGCCAGCACGCAGCCGTCCTCGATGGCCTGCACCGCGCCCTGGGCGAGGAAGGGCAGCATGGCATGGCAGGCGTCGCCGAGCAGGCTGACGCGGCCCCGCGTCCATCGCTCCATCGGCTCGCGCAGCATCAGCGCCCATTTGTAGGGTGTCTCGATATTGCGGATCAGCGTACGGATGACCTCGTGCCAGCCGTCGTAATCGGCGAGGCATTCCTCGACCGTGCCCTGCGTGCTCCACGATTCGACCTGCCAGTCGTCGCGCTCGCGGAACCCGGCGAAGTTCAGCAGTTCGCCCCGGCGCAGGAAGTAGTGGACGATATGGCCGCCCGGCCCGACCCAGTTCGCGCCGAGCGGGGGCAACAGCCCCGCCGGCAGCCGGTCGACCGGGATCACCCCGCGCCAGGCCATGACGCCGGCGAATTGCGGCTCGTCCGCGCCGAACAGCCCTGCCCGGATCGCCGAATGCACCCCGTCGGCGCCGATCAGCGCGTCGCCCCGCGCTTCCGCGCCGCCTTCCATCCGCAGCACCACGCCGCGTTCGTCCTGATCGAATCCGATGCATTTGCAGCCGGTATGGATGGCGTCGGCCTTTTCGGCGCGCACCGCGTCGACGAGGATTCCGTGCAGATCGGCGCGGTGGAACATCAGATAGGGATAGCCGTAGAGCGCCACCGATTCCGTGCCGAGATCGAACAGGGGCCAGGTCTGGCCGCTGTTCCAGATGCGGATTTCCTTCCCGCCGGGCCGCCAGGCCACCGACTCGATCTTCTCGCCGAGGCCGAGATGGTAGAGGACGCGGGTCCCGTTCGCGCTCATCTGGAACCCGGCGCCGACCTCGCCGAGCTGCGGGGCCTGCTCGTAGACATCGACGTCGCACCCGGCCCTGAGCAGCGACAGCGCCGCCGTCAGCCCGCCGATGCCCGCCCCGGCGATCAGGATATGCGCGCGCCCCGCCATGTCAGCGTCCTTCCAGGACCGCGGCGGCGATCTTCTCGCCCACCATGATGGTCGGAATGTTGGTGTTGGCCGACGGCACCATCGGCATGATCGAGGCGTCGCAGACGCGCAGCCCCTCCACCCCGTAGACCCTGCCCGCCGGATCGGTCACCGCGCCCGGGTCGTCCGCCGCCCCCATCCGGCAGGTGCAGGAGGCGTGCCAGTGGCCCAGCACCGTCTGCCGCACCCAGGCCTCCGCCGTCGCGTCGTCGGCGATCAGCTCGTCCAGCGACGGGCCGTCGGCGATCAGCGTGCGGATGATCGTGCGGCGCGCGAAGGACGAGGAATCCATCACCGCGCCGCCGATGGCGGTCTGGATCCTGTTCCACCGGCCATAGACGCCGAGCTTCCGGGCGCGGTCGCTGTAGCTGATCGGGAAGATCTCATGCACGGCGTCGCGGATCGCGGGTGCGTTGTGCAGCGCCGCCGCCATCCGCGTGGCCGCCACCAGCCGGTTGAGGTCGCGCGGGTCGGAGCACATGTTGAAATCGACATCGGGCTCCGCCGCCGGATCGGGCGATTTCAGCGTCACCTGCCCGGTCGAATAGGACCGGTTGACCCAGATCATCACCAGCCCCAGCCGCGTGCCGATGGCATGCCACGCCGCCTTGTTGGTCGGCACCAGGTACATGTCGGCCGGCGGGCAGCCCTCGTGCCCCGACGAGAACCGCATCCCGGCCAGCATCTGGCGCCGCATCCCCGGCGGCAGCCGCGCGGCGCGCTTCATATAGGCGCCGATATTGACGCCGGGATGCTCCATCAGATGCTGGCCGACGCCGGGACGGTCGGCGATCACGTCTATCCCGTGGTCGCGGAGATGCGCCGCCGGCCCGATGCCGGAGCGCATCAGCAGCGCCGGCGAGTGGATCGCGCCGGTGCTGACGATGACCTCCTTCGCGCCGATCGTCTCCGCCCGGCCGTTTCGCCGCACATGGATGCCGGTGACGCGCACGCCGTCGAAGGCCAGCCGTTCGGCGTGGACCCCGCCGAGGATCGTCAGGTTCCCGCGCGCCCGCACCGCGCGCGTCAGATAGGCGATGGCGGCGGACACCCGGCTGTCGTTCATGTTGCAGATCGCCAGCGGGTAGTACCCGTCCTCGAAGGTGGCGTTCTGGTCCTCATGGTAGCGGAAGCCCTGCTCCTTCACCGCCTCCATCACCGCCCTGGTGTAGCCCGGCCACCGGTCGGGAAAGATGCGGCGCAGCGGCACCGGCCCGTCCTTGCCGTGCATCGGGCCGTCGAAATCGGTATCCGTCTCCAGCTTGCGGAAGAAGGGCAGGACGCCCTCCCAGCCCCACCCCGAAGCGCCGCGCGCCTGCCAGTCGTCGTAATCGGCGGGCAGGCCGCGGATCGAGATCATGCCGTTGACCGACGAGCCGCCACCGATCACCCGGCCCTGGGTATAGCGCGGCCGCTTGCGCTCGTCCGGCGCGTTGGACGGGCGCGGGGAGAAGGCGCAGGTCAGCCCGGCCCAGGTGAAGCGCGGATTGGAATGCGCGGTGCCGGCGAAGCTGTCGAGCACCTCCGGCGGCTCCTCCCCCGGCGCGTAGTCGTCCCCCGCCTCCAGCAGGCAGACCCGGTTCGCCGCGCGCTCGGACAGCCGCGCCGCCAGCACGCAGCCCGCCGAGCCGCCGCCGACGATGACGTAATCGTATGGTTGTCCCGCCATTCCGGCGCCGCTCCCTGTTCCGCCAGACCACAGCATAAACCGGCTGGCGCAGGGCTGCACCCGGTCGCAATGTCGTTTAGAACGGTATCCGTATCGAGGCAGAGACAGGGCATATCGTGTCAGACGACTCCACCGCACCGACCGCCCGCAGGGGCCGGATCGGCGATCCCGTCCCGCGCCGCGAGGACGCAAGGCTGCTGACGGGGAAAGGGCTCTACAGCGACGACGTCAACGCGCCCGGACAGCTTCACGCCGCCGTGCTGCGCAGCCCGCACGCCCATGCGCGCATCGGCGCCATCGACGCCGCGGCGGCGCTCGCCTTTCCCGGCACGGTCGCGGTGCTCACCGCCGCCGATCTGGCGGAGGACGGGATCGGGGGCATCCCGCACGGCGCCAACCCGCTGCACGCGACGGACGTTTCGCGCGCCGCGTTCGAGCCGGAGCACGGCGCGACTGTGTTCGACGAGCCGCAGCCGGTGCTGGCGGCGGGGCGCGTGCGCCATGTCGGCGAAGCCGTGGCGCTGGTGGTGGCGGAAACGGCGGCGGCCGCGCGCGAGGCGGCCGAGCTGGTCGATGTCGAATACGAGGCCCTGCCCGCCGTGGTCGGGGTGCTGCCGGCGACCGCGGAAGGCGCGCCGCTGCTGCACGAGGGCGCGCCGGGGAATCTCGGTGTCGTCGCGGAGCTGGGCGATGCGGCGGCGACCGAGGCGGCGTTCGCGCGCGCCGCCCATGTGGTCGAGCACCGCTTCGTCAACAAGCGCATCGTGAACGCGCAGATGGAGCCGCGCGCCGCGCTGGGCGAGTTCGACGCCGCCAGCGGCGTCTGCACGCTGCGCGCCGGCGGCCAGGGCGTGATGCGCCAGCGGATGCAGCTCGCCGCGGCGCTCGGCATGCCCCCGGCCTCCGTGCGCGTTGTCAGCGGCGATGTCGGCGGCGGGTTCGGCCCGCGCACGATGCTCTATCCCGAATTCGTGCTGGCGGTCTGGGCGGCGAAGCGGCTGGGCCGGTCGGTGAAGTGGAGCGGCGACCGGTCGGAGGCCTTCGTCAGCGACTACCAGGCGCGCGACCTGGTGACCGACGCGGCGATGGCGTTCGATGCCGACGGCCGGGCGCTAGCGATGCGGGTGCGGCTGCTCGGCAATGCCGGCGCCTATTCCGTGTCCTACGTGCCGCTGTCGAACGGCGCCTATCTGACGACCACGGTCTACGATATCCCCGCCGTCCATGTCCGCATCCTCGGCGCGATGACCAACACCGTGCCGACCTGCCCCTATCGCGGCGCGGGACGGCCCGAGGCGGTGCACACCATCGAGCGGCTGTTCGACCTCGCCGCCGCGCGGCTGGGGCTGGACCGGGTGGAGATCCGCCGCCGCAACCTGATCCCGCCCTCCGGCATGCCGCGCGTCACCCCGACCGGGCTGCCCTACGATTGCGGCGAGTTCGAGACCGTGATGGACAAGGCCATCGCGCTCGGCGACTGGGCCGGGTTCGAGGCGCGCCGCGCGGGGGCGGAACGGCGCGGCAGGCTGCGCGGGATCGGCATCGCCAACTATGTCGAATCGCCGGTCGGCGCGCCGGTGGAGCGGGTCGAGGTGACGGTCGACCCCGCAGGACGGCTGCGCGTCGTCGCCGGCACCCAGTCCACCGGGCAGGGCCACGAGACCAGCTTCGCCCAGGCCATCGGCCATGTGCTGGGGGTGGACTACGAGGCGGTCGATCTGGTGACCGGCGACACCGACATCGTCAGAGGCGGCGGCGGCACCCATTCGGACCGCTCCATGCGCATCGCCGGCACGCTGATGGTGCGCGCGGGCGAGGCGATCGTCGAACAGGGGAAGCAGGTCGCCGCCCAGGTGCTGGAAGCCGCCCTGGACGACATCGAGTTCGCGGACGGCGCGTTCCGCGTCGCCGGCACCGACCGTCGGCTGACCCTGTTCGAGGCCGCCGGACATGCCCCGGACGGGCTGGGCTCCGAGCAGGATTTCCGCGGCCGCATCCCCGCCTTTCCCAACGGCTGCGCCGTGGCGGAGGTGGAGATCGACCCCGACACCGGTGAGCTGACGCTGTGCGGCTACGCCACCATCGACGACCCGGGCACCGTCATCAACCCGCTGATCGTCGAGGGCCAGACCCATGGCGGCATCGCCCAGGGCGCCGGCCAGGCGATGCGCGAGGACTGCATCTACGACGCCGAAAGCGGCCAGATGCTCACCGGCTCGTTCATGGATTACGGCCCCTTGCGCGCCGACGACCTGCCGAGCTTCCGCGTCGCCGAGCATGTCGTGCCCAGCCCCGGCAACCCGCTGGGGGTGAAGGGCGGCGGCGAGGGCGGCATCACCCCCGCCCTCGCCGTGATCGTCAACGCCGCGGTCGATGCGCTGTCACCCTGCGGCGTGACGCATCTGGAAATGCCGCTGACGCCGGAACGCCTGTGGCGCGCGATGCAAGGCGGGGCCGGCTGACCGCCGGCTATTTCTTCTTCAGCAGCGACTTGTCCTGAAGCGAGGTGTCCTGGCCGGGCGGCGCGTGCGCGACGGCGGCTTCGAGGCTCATCTCCTCGGCCCATTCCTCGGGCGGGCGGATATGGCCGCCGGTGCCGACCTGGTCGAGGCCCCAGTAGATCTCGAGCACGTGGTTGTCGGGGTCGAGGAATTCCACCGCCACCTGGCAGCCGGCGCGGCGCCGGCCCTCGAACATGATCTTCACGTCGTGCGCCTTCAGATGGTCGCGGGCGCGCAGCACCTCGTCGATGGTGCCCACCTCGAAGGCCATGTGGTTCAGCTCGTTGCTGTTGGCCGGCGCCCGGCTGCCGCCGACCAGCGCGACGCCGTGGTGATCGGCGTTGCAGCGCATGAACACCATGCGGCCCGGGAACATCGAGTTCGGATAGACGTCGGAGACCTTGAATCCCAGCACCTTGGTGTAGAACTCCACCGAGCGCTCGAGATCCTGCACCATGAGCACGACATGGCCGATCTTCCGGATGGCGAAGGGCAGGCCCTGCGGCGTTTCCGCGTTCCGCAGCGCCTGGATGTCCGGCGATTTCAGCGCCTCGTGATCGATGACCCCTCTGGGCATGGCGTTCTCCTGTCAGGGGCCGGCGCGTCAGGCGCCGGCCGGTTCCTTGTGCGCCAACTCGCGGGCGGCGCGGTCCCCGGCCCGCTGCAAGCCGTGCCGCGAGATATCGAACCGTTTGCCTGCCGGGTCAAGCTCTGCATGGGGCCGCCCGATCATGGGCATGGTCAGGATCAGGATTTCCGTCTCCGTGCGCGCCTCGAAGCGCGCCTGCTCGCCGGGCCGCGTCTCGACGGCGGCGTGTGCGTGATAAGCCGCGCCGTCGCACGCGCCCTCCCCCCTCAGCACGAAGTGGAGCTGGACGGCGCGGCGCGACGGGCTGGTCCAGCCCGCGCCGGCGTCGATGCGGACGGCCGCGAGCCGCGTCTCGCGCTCGGTGAAGCTGCCGAACCGGCGCTGGCGCACCCCGGCCGCGCCGGCGGGTTTCCAGCCGAACGCGTCGGGCTCGACGATCACCGGCGCCTCGTAGCGCGGCGGCGGGTAGACCAGCCTGCGCCCGGAAAAGCGCTCCCAGGTCGCCTCGTAGGCGTCCTGGTTCTTCCGCCCCTCGCCGCGGGCGCGGCGGAATACGCCGCCCCTGAACTCGCCTTCCCGCGCGAGCCCTTCCTTGGCAGCCAGCGCCTCGTCCGGGCTCATGAAGCCGTTGCCGCTGGCGCCGCCGAACTGGACGATCATGATGGTCCAGCGCCGGCCCCTGTCGTCCTGCGGCCCGTACCAGGTGCCTTCGGGGAAGTAGCCGACCTGGCCGGCGGTGATGTCGCGGCCGGGCGCCACGCAGACCGTCCCGTCCAGCACCAGCCGTACCTGGTCGAAATTGTGCCGGTGGCGCGGCGAGACGTAGGAGCCATTGCTGCGCACCACGTTGAGCAGGTAGTTTTCCGGCGTGCCCGGCGCGCCGTCCAGCAGGCGCTTGACCTCCAGCCCGCCGCGCACGTTGGCGGTATAGGGCTTCCACCTCTTGCCCCGGGCATTCGCGATCCGCATGACGTTCCGCCCTCCCCGGCCGTTCGATCCGTCGGCGATCCTACCGGTCATCCCGCGCCTGTGCAGCCGGTTTTTCCCGCCGCTTTATACTTGAGAGGCGCCGTTTTATCGATAACATCGGCCCGGCGACAGGGCACGGGCCACCGAGGGGAGAAATCGGGTGAGCGCGGAACGATCCTTCACAAGGGAAATCGACAAGCTGCGCCTCGGCGCGGGCGAGACCTTCCACGGCGAGGGCATCCTGGCCGTCACCAAGGCGCTGCTGCAGTCGGGCGTGGCCTATGTCGGCGGCTACCAGGGCGCGCCGGTGTCGCACCTGATCGACGTGCTGGTGGATTCGGCAAGCCTGATGGACGAGATGGGCATCCATGTCGAGACCTGCGCCAACGAGGCCGGCGCGGCGGCGATGCTCGGCGCGTCCATCAACTATCCGCTGCGCGGCGCGGTAAGCTGGAAATCCATCGTCGGCACCAATGTCGCCGCCGACGCGCTGTCCAACCTGGCCTCCCCCGGCGTGATCGGCGGCGCGCTGATCGTGCTCGGCGAGGATTACGGCGAGGGCGCCAGCATCATCCAGGAACGCTCGCTGTCCATGGCGATGAAATCCGGCATCTGGCTGATCGACCCACGGCCGGAGCTCGCGCATATCGTCGACATGGTGGAGCAGAGCTTCGCGCTGTCGGAGGCCACCAACGCGCCGGTGATGATGCAGCTCCGCATCCGCGCCTGCCACATGCAGGGGCAGTTCACCGCGAAGGACAACGTCCGCGCGCCGTTCAACACCCGCGACCGCTTTCCCGAGCCGGCGAAGTTCGGCTACGGCCGCCTGTCGCACCCGCCCTCCACCTTCCTGCACGAGACGCTGAAGGTGGAGCAGCGGCTTCCCGCGGCGCTGAAATTCATCCGCGAGAACCGGCTGAACGAGTTTCGCGACGGCGACATGGGCGGCATCGGCATCGTCCTGCAGGGCGGGCTGCACAACGTGGTCGTCCGCCGGCTTCAGGCGCTCGGCCTGGCCGACCCCTTCGGCGAGGCGCGGGTGCCGATGCTGGTGCTGAACGTGATCCACCCGCTGGTCCCCGACGAGATTACCGCCTTTTGCGCCGGCAAGGACGCCGTGCTGGTGGTCGAGGAAGGCAACCCCGAATATATCGAGCACCAGATCCACACCATCCTGCGCAAGGCCGACATCCAGACCCGCGTCTTCGGCAAGGACGTGCTGCCCGCCGCCGGCGAATACGCCGCCCCGGTGGTGCAGGAAGGCCTGATCGCCTTCCTGCGCGCCACGCTGCCGCCGGGGCTGGATATCGCCCGGCTCGCGGCGGCCGAAGCGCGGCAGGCGGAGATTCGCGAACAGGCCGAGGCGGCGCTGCCCTCCGCCCTGCCGGCGCGGCCGCCGCAGTTCTGCACGGGCTGTCCCGAACGCCCCGTGTTTTCGGCCATCAAGATTCTCGAGCGCGATGTCGGCAAGGTGCATATCTCCGCCGATATCGGCTGCCACTCCTTCGCCACGCTGGAGCCGTTCTCGCTCGGCAACTCGATCCTCGGCTACGGTATGTCGCTGGCCAGCGCGGCGGCAGTCGCCCCATTCCAGGCGAAGCGGTCGATCTCGATCATGGGCGATGGCGGGTTCTGGCATAACGGGCTAGCCTCCGGCGTCGTCGGCACGCTGCTCAACAGGGGCGATTCCATTCTGCTGATCATGCAGAACGGCTACACCTCGGCGACCGGCCAGCAGACCATCCCGAACAGCGCGATGGGCCGCGACGGCACGCCGCCGGGCATGCAGATCGAGGCCACGCTGAAGACGCTTGGCGTGCCGTGGCTCCGCCGCGTGCGCAGCTATTCGGTGTCCGAGATGGCGGAAACGCTGCGCGAGGCGCTGGAAACGCCGGTCGCCGGGCTCAAGGTCATCATCGCGGAGGGCGAATGCCAGCTCGCCCGCCAGCGCCGGCTGCGGGGCGAGAACGCGGCAAGGCTCGCCGCCGGGGCGCGGGTCGCGCTGCCCCGCTTCGGCGTGGACGACGACATCTGCACCGGGGACCATAGCTGCATCCGGCTTTCCGGCTGCCCGTCGCTGACGGTGAAGCCCAATCCGGACCCGCTGCGCGACGATCCGGTCGCCAGCGTGAACAATGGCTGCGTCGGCTGCGGGCTCTGCGGCGAGGTCGCCCACGCCGCCGCGCTGTGCCCGTCCTTCTACCGCGCCGAGCGCGTGCGCAATGCCGGGCGCATGGAGCGCACGCTGGCCGGGCTGCGGCGGACGGTGATCGGCTGGATGGCGCCATGACCGAGGTCGCCACCCCGCTGACCGTCCTGATCGCCGCGCTCGGCGGCGAGGGCGGCGGCGTGCTGACGGGGTGGATCGTCGGCGCGGCGGAAGCCTCCGGCCTGCCGGTGCAGGCGACCTCGATCCCCGGCGTCGCCCAGCGCACCGGGGCGACCACCTATTACGTCGAGATATGGCCGGAGCCGCTCGCCGCGCTGGGCGGCCGCCGGCCGGTGCTGTCGCTGGCTCCGGTGCCGGGCGAGGTGGACGTGCTGGCCAGCACCGAGCTGCTGGAGGCGGGGCGCGCGATCCGAAACGGCTACGTGACGCCCGACCGCACGCGGCTGATCGCCTCCACCCACCGCTTCTATACGACCGCCGAAAAGATGGGCATGGCGGACGGACGGTTCGACCGCGCGAAGCTGATGGCGGCGACCGAGGCCTGCGCCCGGTCCCGCGTCCTGTTCGACATGGAGAAATGCGCCCTGGAAGCCGGCGCGCCGGTCAGCGCCGTGATGCTGGGCGCGATCGCAGGCGCCGGCGGCCTGCCCATAGAGGCCGAGGCATGGCGCGGCGCGATCCGCGCCGACGGCCGCGCGGTCGAGGCGAACCTGCGCGGCTTCGAGGCGGGCATGGCGGCGGCGCAGGGCGGACCCGTCCCGGCCGAAGAGCCTGCGGCCGCCGCCGCGCCCACCCCGAAGGCCCGGCTGCGCGCGGGCTTCCCGGCTGCGGCGCAGGAGACGCTGTCCCGCGCGGTGACCCGGCTGACCGATTATCAGGATGCGGCCTATGCCGCGCTCTATCTCGACCGGCTGGCGCCGTTCGCCGACGGCGACGCTGCGCTGCTGGAAATCGTGGCGCGGCGGCTGGCGGTGCGGATGAGCTTCGAGGACATCATCCGCGTCGCCCAGGCCAAGATCCGGCCCGAGCGGCTGCGCCGCATCCGCGGCGAAACGGGGGCGGCGGACGGCGAGCCGGTGGTGGTGACGGAATTCTTCCGCCCCGGCCTGGCGGAGATGTGCGACGTGCTGCCAGCGCGTTTCGCCGGCCGGCTGCTGGCGCGAGCGGAACGGTCGCCCCGGCTGGCCGCATTCAGCCTGCCGATGGAGGTGAACAGCACCAGCCCGTGGGGCTACGCGCGGCTGCGGCTGCTGGCGGGGCTGCGCCCGCTGCGGCGGCGGAGCTGGCGGTTCGTGCACGAGCAGCGGGCGATCGAGGACTGGCTGGGGATGGTGCGCCGCGCCGCCGGCTTCGACGCCGCGCTGGCGGCGGAGATCGCCGACTGCGCCCGGCTGATCAAGGGCTACGGCGACACCCACAGGCGCGGCAGCGCCAGCTACGCCCGCATCGTCGAGGCGCTGGTGCGGCCGGCGCTGGCGGAAGGCGCATATGGAAGGGCCGAAGCCGTCGCCCGCGCCCGCGATGCGGCGCTCGCCGATCCGGACGGGGTTGCGCTGGCGGACGCGCTCGCCGGCAGCGCGCCGGAAACGGCGCGGACGGCTGCCGAATAGGGCCGTAGAGCGCGTTTACGCGGCGCGGCGCAGGCGGCGGATGGCGCAAAGGCCGATCAGCACGATGCCGAGCGCGCCCGGGGCCGGAATCGCGACCTCGTCGCCGACGGGGCCCCCGGGAGGCGGGGCGTAGCCGTCGTAATAGACCTGGTTGACCTGCATCGGCCCGGTCCAGCTGGCGCCGACCACCTGGCCCCAGACCACGCCCCAGCTCGTCTGGATGTCGGTCTCGGGGGCGAGGATGCTCGCCTGCACGCCGATATTGGCGAGGCTCAGCGTCTCGGCCTCGAAGAAGTTGAACAGGATGGTGTCGCGGTTGCGCTCGAAGAACTGGTCCATGCCGCCGCTCATCGAGGCCACGCTGCCGCTGACGTTGATCACCACCTCGACTCCGTCGGCGATATTCTGCACCACGATATTGGTGGCCGCGCCGAGCGCGCTGGCGTCGATGTTGAAGATCTGCGTATTCCCGGTGCCGTCGCCGGTGAGGAACAGCTGGCTCCACTTGTATTCCGAGGACCCGTTGGCGGCGAGCTGGGCCAGCGCCGTGCTGGTTGCAACCAGCCGCGTCTGCTCGGCGACGAAATCGACGGGCAGGTTGCCGAACCCGACATTGTCGGTCAGCGTGTAGCCGGCGTTATGGGTGCCCCACCGGACATTGCTGGCGACGCCCGCCCCGCTGCCGCCGACGACGATATTGCCGTTCTGGACCGAGCCGGAGGTGAAAGTGAGGTCGCCGCCGACAACCAGCGAGTCGCCCCCGACCATGCCGCCCGAAATCTTGTCGCCGACGCTGTAGCTGCTCAGCGAGACATTGCCGCCGGCATAGAGGCGCCCTTCGACGTCGCTCGACGGCGCGGTGAAGTCGCCGAACACCAGCACGTTGAACTCGCCCAGCGGGCCGGTCGGCGCCGCCTGCCCGAGCACGGGCTGCAGGACGATCAGCGGGAGTGCAAAGGCGAGACTGCGAAGGAAACGAAACACAACCACCTCAATCGATCCGGTTCAGAAGCGGCAGAGGCCGCACGCGCCTTCCGCCTCCCCGCGCTGCGCTTCCCACATATGCAAGAACCATGCCAATTCCCGGGAAACCCGTTGAATCAGGCGCTTGGCCCAGGCGGCATTCCGCCCGTCCGGACAGTTTGCTGCCGAATGTAAAATTTTCCGACAACGGATGGGGTTAACAGGTTCAGTTTGCGACAGGTTTCGATCCCGGCGCGCCTTCCCTCTCGCGCGTCGCACCGGCCCGCGTTAGGATGGCAAAAATCGTTCGAAGGGAGGTACCCGATGGCCGCACTCACCATCGAAGTCCGTCCGCTTTCCGAGGCCGGCGGGGCGGAGATCGCCGGCGTCGACCTGAGCCGCCCGGTGGACGCGGCGGCGCAGGAGGCGATCCTCGACGCCTGGCACGCCCATCACATGCTGCTGTTCCGGGACCAGTCGCTGGACGATGCGGCGGCGGTGCGCTTCTGCCGGATCTTCGGCGAAATCCAGCCCGAGCGGCAGACGCCGAGCGCCGCGGACAGGCACGAGCCCGGCATTCACTACGTCGCCAACACGCGGAAGGACGCGATCCTGCCGGACGGCGATATCTGGTTCCATTCCGACCAGATCTTCTACGATCTGCCGGCGATGGCGACGTCGCTCTACTGCATCGACGCGCCGGCGTGCGGCGGCGAGACCAGGTTCGGCAACTGCCACCTGGCCTACGAGTCGCTGGACGAGGAGACGAAGCGGCGGCTGGAGGGGCTGAAGGCGGAAAGCAGCTATCTCTACAACTCGCCCAACCGGCTGCACAAGGTGACGGCGGAACGGTCGGGAAACGAGCTCTGCGCCACCCATCCGGTGGTGCGCACCCATCCGGTCACCGGTCGCAAGGGGCTCTACGTCAACCGGCTGATGACGGATTTCATCGTCGGGATGGACCGCGCCGAGAGCGACGCGCTGCTCGAGCGCCTGTTCGACCGGATCGAGCAGCCGCAATTCCTCTGGCAGCACAAGTGGCGCGAAGGCGACCAGGTCATCTGGGACAACCGCTCCGTCGTGCATGCGCGCAACACCTACGACCACATCAACGACCGGCGCACGCTGCGCCGCATCGCGGTCAAGGGCGACATGCCGTTCTGAGGAACTGTCGGAAAATTTTACAGTCGCCCGCCAGACGTCAGGCCACGGCGCCTCTACCCATTGATTTTCTTAGCTTTACGGCGTTGGCATGCATATTGCATGGCACCTGAGAACAGCGTGAGGGGGCGCATGCGCCGCCGCAATCAAACAAATCGGGGATGGGGTTGACCATGAAACTGACCAAATCGCGACTGCTTGGCGCCGTCTGCGCCGTCTGGCTGGGGGCCGCGATCCAGCCCGCTGCCGCCGCGCCGACGATCGTCTCCACGGTGCCGAGCTGGAACGGCAGCTCCAGCATCGGCGACTTCGGCTCCAGCGGATTCTCCGCCTGGGGACAGACGGTGACGACGCCGACCGGCACCAACAGGCTGCTCGACTTCACATTCTACCTGAGCGACGCCATTCAGGGGACCACGACGATAGACGGAGCTCCGATCACGCCCGTGCCGGTGGAATTCCAGGCCCACGTCGTAGAGTTCAGCTTGGCCACGCGGACGCTGGTGGGCCCGGTGCTCTATACGAGCGACCCCGTGACGGTTCCGGTCACCTCGGGAACCGAGTTCAACCCGTACACCTTCTCGACGGATATCGCCGTCGACGCCGGATCGACCTATCTGCTGTTTCTGTTCGCGAACAACTATGAGCTCACGATCCCGGACGATTCGCGCCTGCGCATGGCCAGCCCGAACGCCAATGTCTATGGCGGCGGCAGCTATGCGATCCACTTCCCGGCCGACGGCGACTTCAACTCGCTGTTCTCCGGGAGCTGGTCGGGCGGTCTGGGCGTCGGATCGGACCTCGCTTTCTCCGCCACGTTCGATGAGGTGGCTGTCGCGGAGCCGGGGACGCTCGCGATCCTCGGTCTCGGCCTCGCGGCGCTCGGCGTCAATCGCCGCCGAACGGCGCGTTTGCGTAGCCGGTAAAATGTCGCTGCTGCCGGGCTGACCGGCCCGGCAGCCGAGGATGCCGCCCTCCTCTCGACAGGGCGGCGCCTCGCTTCGCGTCTTCACCGCCCCGCTGTAGAATTCCCCGAACCGCGCCGTTGCGAGGGGGGCGTCTTGACGACGACCGTGAAGGAGGACGCGCCCGATCCGCGCGGGCTGATGACCGTCTACGTGGCCGGGTTCTTCAGCATGGGGATGCTGGACCTGTTCGCGTTCCTGGTGCCGCTCTATGCCATCGCGCTGGGGTTCAGCGCCACCGAGATCGGCATCCTGGTGGGATCGCGCGGGCTGCTGTCGATGGTATTCGCCATCCATGCCGGCGCCTGCATGGACCGGCTGGGCGCGAGACGGGTCACGCTGGTGCTGATCGCGGGCGCGATCGCACTCGCGCCGCTCTACGCGCTGATGCCGCATTTCTGGACCCTGCTGATCCTGCAGATCGTCTCCGGCTGCACCGTGTCGCTGAACTACACCGGCACGCAGACGCTGATCGCGCAGCTCGGACGCGGCGAGGCGGAGTATATCGGCCGCTACAGTTTCGCGACGCGCATGGGCACGGCGAGCGCGCCCATCGTCGTCGGGCTGGTCTGGGATTTCGCGGGCATCTGGCCGTCCTTCCTGTTCGTCATGGCCTGGGGCGTGGCGCTGTTCGCCGCCGTGTGGGCGATCCCCGATCCCGGCGTCGTCCGCGCCGAGGCGGACGCGGCGGGGGACGACACGTCGGCGCCGCCGTTCCGCATTGCCGACGCCCTGCCGCGCTGGTCGGACTACGCGCAGAGCTTCGCCATGATGGCGATACCCGCGGTCGCGATCACGATCGCGGTCATCTTCGTGCGCAACGCGACCAGCGGCATCCAGGGCTCGGTTTATGTCGTCTATGTCGAGGGCATAGGCATGACCGGCACGATGATCGGCGTGCTGTTCGCCGCCATCGAGGCGATGTCGGGGATCGGCTCGCTGTTCGGCGGCCGGGCGATGCGCGCCTTCGAGCCGCAGCGCATGATGGTGGTCTCCACCGCCATCGCCATCGCGCTGATCTGCATCACGCCGATGCTCGGCGGGGTGTTCGCGCTGCTGCTGGTAGCGCAGGGGCTGCGCGGCGTCATGCAGGGGGTGATGCAGCCGGTCATGTTCTCGGTCCAGTCCAAGGCGGTCGGCGCGCACCAGCAGGGCGCCATGGTCGGGCTGCGCCAGAGCGCCAACCGCATCGCCGCGATGGCGGTGCCGCCGCTGATGGGCTGGGTCGCCGACCGCTGGGGCGTGGCGGAAAGCTTCTATATCCTGGGCGTCGGACTGATCGCGATCTGCGGGCTGATCTACCTCGCGGTGCTGCGGCTGCCGCAACCGGGAGGGAGGCGGACAGGATGAGCCGGATGGACATAAGCCCGAAGCAGCTGCGCACACTGGCGGCAATCGCGGACCATGGCGGCGTCGCCGCGGCCGCGCGCGCCGGCCATATCTCGCAACCCGCCGTCACGCGCACGCTGCGCGATCTGGAACGCAGGCTGGAGGTAAGGCTGTTCACGCGGTCGCCGTCGGGCATGACGCTGACCGCTGCCGGCGAGGCGCTTCTGGGCCGCGCCCGTCGGGTGCTGGCCGAGCTTGCCGCGGCCGAACACGAGATATCGGCCCTGCGCGGCGCGGCGAGAGGCCGGCTGGTCGTCGGCACGCTGCCCTTCATGCGAAGCTCGCTGGTGCCTGTGGCCGTATCCCGCTTCCTCGCGGAGTATCCGAAAGTCGAGGTTACGCTCGTGGACGAGTCCTACGAGGCGATGCTTCAGCGCGTCAGCAGCGGCGAGATCGACCTGATCGTGGGCACCTTGCGCGACGAACCCCTGCCTCCGGATCTGCGTGCCGAGGTGCTGTTCCGCGATCCGCTCTGCGTTTTCGCGCGCAGCGGCCACCCGTTGCTCGCCAGGCGCCGGCTGGCGCTCCGCGACCTGGCCGGAGCGGACTGGATCCTGCCCGGTCGCAATTTCCGCCAGCGTCGCCAGCTGGAACGAATCTTCGCCGATGCAGGGCTGCCGCCGCCGCATACCAGCGTCGAGGCCGTGTCCCTGAGCACGATCCGCACGCTTCTGATGGAAAGCGACCGGCTGACCGTGGCCTCGCGCCAGCGCTTCCGCTACGAGGAAACCGCCGGCGATCTTCGGGTGCTGCCCGTTCCGTTGCCCGGCACGCGGCGCCCCATCGGCATCGTGACGCGGCGCGACGCGCTGCCGAGCCCGATCCAGCGTGCCCTCGTCGCCCAGCTCAACGCGCTGGCCAGGGATACCGGAGAGGATCGGCGCCTCCCTGCCGGATCCTGACATACCGGATGCGTTATACCGGTAGAATGAATTCTATTGGACAGGCTGTCGGCCGGGACGGAGTCTCGCGCCGTTCCGCCTGCCGGAACCAACAAGGAGGAGACCTTGGGCAAACGACCCAACTTTGTGCTGTTCATTACCGACCAGCACCGTGTGGACCATCTGGGCTGCTACGGCAATGAGATCGTGCGCACGCCGAATATCGACGGCCTGGCGGCGCGCGGCACGAAATTCGAGAACTTCCACGTAAGCTGCCCGATCTGCATGCCGAACCGGGCAACGCTGATGACCGGCCGTGTCCCGTCGCTTCACGGCGTGCGGCAGAACGGCATCCCGCTTTCGCTTCAGGCTGTCACCTTTCCCGAGCTGCTGCGGAGTGCGGGATACCGCACGGCACTGATCGGCAAGAGCCATCTGCAGAGCATCAGCGCCATCCCGCTCGAGCACGGCCTTCCGACACCTGACCCGGGGAAGGCCCTGCCGCCGGCGGAAGCGCGCGAGGCGCGGCGGAACGTCTGGGGCGACGGGCGGTACGATCAGGAACAGCCGACGACCTGGCGCGGCGAGGAAGGGTTCGAGCCCGCCCTGCCGTTCTACGGTTTCGACGAGCTCGCCCTTGCTATCGGCCACGGCGACCGCATCACCGGGCATTACGACCGCTGGCTGCGCGCCCGGCACCCCGATGCCGACACGCTGCGCGGGCCGGACAACGCCCTGCCGCCCGGCAAGGACATCTGGGCGCCCCAGGCGTGGCGCACCGCCGTGCCGGAGGAGCTCTACCCCACCAGCTTCGTCGCCGAGGAGACCATCGCGTTCCTGGAACGCCGGGCAAGGGCGGATGACGTCGCGCCGTTCTTCATCCAGTGCTCCTTCCCCGATCCGCACCACCCGTTCACGCCGCCGGGAAAGTATTTCGATATGTACGATCCGGCCGACGTTCCCGCGCCGGACGCCTTTCACCACCCGGCCAACCGGCTGCCGCCGCACGTGGCGGCGCTGCATGCCAAGCGCGACGACGGCACGGCGACGAAGAAGGGGCAGACGGTCTTCGCCTGCACCGAACGCGAGGCGCGGGGCGCGATCGCGCTGAACTACGGCTCGATCACCATGATCGACGACGCGGTCGGGCGCGTGCTCGCCACGCTTGACCGGCTCGGGATGCGCGAGGACACGGTGATCGTGTTCACCAGCGACCACGGCGACTTCATGGGCGACCATCAGCTTCTGCTGAAGGGTGCTATCCATTACCGTGGGCTGGTGCGGGTGCCCTGCATCTGGTCCGACCCGGCGGCACCGGACGCCCCGACCGTCACGGATGCGTTTGCAGGCACCATCGACCTGCCGACCTCGTTTCTGGACAGGGCCGGCATCAACCCTTTCAACGGCATGCAGGGCAAGAGCCTGCCGGCGCTGGCGACCGGCGCGGAGGCGCACGATTCGCTGGTGATCGAGGAGGACCAGCGGCGCAGCTACATGGGCTTCCCCGCGAACTTCCGCGCGCGCACGCTGCTCGCCGGCGACTGGCGGCTGACGCTCTATTCCTGCACGGAGTGGGGCGAGCTGTACAATCTGAAGAACGATCCGCTGGAGTTCGAGAACCTCTGGACCGATCCGAAGCAACGCGCCGTGCGCGCCGAGCTGATGGAGCGGCTGGCGCGAAAGATGATCGACCTCGCGGAATCCAGCCCGCTGGCCACTGGCCACGGCCCCTGAGATACGGAACGGAACAAGGACCAGAATGGGAGAGAGACCATGAGACGCATTTCCGGCGCTGTACCCGTCCTTCTCGGCGTGGCCGTCGCCGCCGCCCCGCTGACCGGCGCCGCCGATCCGGTCGCGGATTTCTACAAGGGCCGCAAGGTGCCCGTCATCATCGGCGCCGGGCCGTCCGGCGGGTACGGGCTCTACGGCCGGCTTGCGGTCGATTTCCTGTCCAGGCACGTGCCCGGACGGCCTACCTTCGTCCTGCAGAGCATGCCCGGCGGCGGCGGCACGAAGGCCGCGAACTACGTCTACAACGTCGCGCCGAAGGACGGCTCCGCCCTCATCGTCATTGTGCAGACGGTCGCGACCGACACCGCCACCGGCGCGCCCGGCGTCAAGTTCGACGCCCGCAAGTTCTCCTATATCGGCCGGTTCACGGACAACACGCCGGTCGGCGTGGGCTGGGTCCCCGCGGGGGTCACGTCCCTCGACGTACTCCGCGCCCGACAGGTCATTGCCGGCGGCACCGGTCCCAGCTCTCCGACCAATATCGGTCCCAACCTGCTGAACCGCTATGCCGGCACGAAGATCAAGATCGTGTCGGGCTACAAGGGTGCGGGCGCCATGGCGATGGCGATGGAGCGCGGCGAGACCGAATTCATGGTCGGAAGCTGGGCGGCGTTCAAGACGCGACGCAAGCACCTGCTGGAGCAGAACAAGCTCAAGGTGCTGTTCCAGCTTTCGCCCAGCCGGATAGCTGAGCTGGCGGACGTGCCGGCAGTGTCGGAGCTGGGCGCCACGCCGCGCGCCCAGGCGGTGATGACCTTCATCGCCTCCAGCTCGGAGGTCGGCCGTTCGGTGGCCGGTCCGCCAGGCATCCCGGCCGCACGGCTGGCCGCGTTGCGCGCCGCGTTCGAGAAGGCGGTCAGGGATCCGGAATTCATCGAGTACACGAACAAGCGCGGCATCGACGTCAACGCGATGAGCGGCGCGGCGCTCATGGCCGTCGTCAAAAAGACGCTCGACACACCGCCCGACATCGTCGCCGAGGCCGCCGAAACGCTGCTGGCCGGCAAGCGGAAGTAGAAGGGTCGCGCCCGTCCCCCGGGACGGGTTGCCTGCACGCACGGACCGTGCTCCCCTTTCCGCAACGAAACGGGAAACACGGTCAATGGCAGGTGAGAGAAACGAAGCGGGCGTCGCCACCGAGCTGGTCCGGCTGGAGGCGCCGGACGGCACGCCGCTCGACGGGGCGCTGTTCGCCCCCGACGGCACCGGGCCTGCGCGCACCGCCATCGCGCTGTTCCACGGCACCGGGGGCGAGTTCTGCAATTCGCTGTTCAACGCGCTGGGGCGCGGGCTGGCGGCGCAAGGCTGGCCGGTGCTGGCGCTCAACCGGCGCGACCATGGACAGAATTTCGGCTTCGTGACGCTGGCCGAGGGCGCGATGGACCAGCGTGTCGCCGTCGACTATCTGGAATCGCTGGGCGCGGAGCGGGTGGTCCTCGGCGGGCATTCCTACGGCACGGTGACGGTGCCGTGGTACGTGGCGCGCACGGACGACAGGCGGGTGCCGGCCATGCTGCTCTACGCCGCCCTGGGCGATCTGCGCCCGGCCAGCATCGCCATCTGCGGCGGGTCGGAGCGCTACGACGCCTGGGTCGCCGAGGCCCGCGCGGCGGTCGCCGAAGGGCGCGGCGACGAGGCCTTCCTGATCCCGCCTATGGTGGCGGGTTACCTGCCGATGGTGAACACCTACGCCGTGTTCCTCGACAAGCGGGGCCCCAAGTCGGAATGCGCGCCGGTGGAGCTGGTCCGCCGCACCGGGGACCGTCCCATCCTGGCGTTGCGCCATGCCCGCGACCCCTTCCCCGCCACCCTGCCGCCGGCGCGGGAGCAACTGGAGGCCGCCAACCCGAAGCTGGACTACGTGCTGATCGAGGACGACGGCGCCGGGCCGGCGACGCCGGAGATGCACTTCTTCGCCGGCCACGAGGCCCGGGTGCTGGACATCACCACGGACTGGCTCACCCGCCGTGACCTGACGCCGTAGGATGACAAAAAACCGGGCATAGCGTTGACGCCCGCGCCTTGTTCGACTTCTATCGGCCCGCATTTCGCAATCGCACGGGAACAGGAACAGACATGCGCATCCTCGCTTTCGAAAAGGACGGCGGCTCCGTCCTCGGCGTCCGCCAGGACGACACGGTCGTCGATCTCTCCATCGCCGCCCCCGACCTGCCGACCGAGCTGGTCGACCTGATCGCAATGGGCGACAAGGGGCTCGACGCGGCGAGGAAGGCGGCGGACGGCGCGGCCCAGGCGGCGAAGAGGCCGCTTTCCGCCATCGCCCATGCCATTCCGACGACCAAGGCGTCGAAGATCATCTGCCTTGGGCTCAACTATGCCGACCACGCGGCCGAGGGCGGCCACAAGCGGCCCGAATACCCGTCCTTCTTCATGCGCGGGCCGCATTCGCTGGTGGCGCACAGCCAGCCGATCGTCCGCCCGCTCTGCTGCGACCAGCTCGACTACGAGGCGGAGCTGGTGGCGATCGTCGGCAAGGGCGGCCGGCACATCGCGCAGAAGGACGCGCTGGATCACATCTGGGGCTATTCCATCTTCAACGAGGGCTCCATCCGCGCCTATCAACGCAAGACGGCGCAGTGGACCATCGGCAAGAACTTCGACCGGACCGGCGGGTTCGGTCCGGAAGTCGTCACCGCCGACGAGCTGCCGCCGGGCGCCGACGGGCTGCGCATCCAGAGCCGCCTCAACGGCCAGGTGATGCAGGACGCCACCACCGACATGATGCTGTGGGGCGTCGCCGAGACGGTGGCGATCCTGACCGAATGCCTGACGCTGGTGCCGGGGGACGTCCTGGTCATGGGCACCCCCGCCGGCGTCGGCCATGCCCGCAAGCCGCCGGTATGGATGAAGGACGGCGACACCTGCGAGATCGAGATCGAGAAGATCGGCGTGCTGGTCAACCCGATCAGGGACGAGACGCCGGCCTGACGCCGCGCGCCGCCGTGGCAGAGGAGTCGGTCATGAACGTTACCCTCGACAACGCCAACGCCGTCGTCGCCGCCGCGCTCGCGGAAGGCCGGCGGCTGAAGCTGATGCCGCTCAGCGTCGCCGTGCTCGACGCGGGCGGGCATCTCGTCGCCTTCAACCGCGAGGACCGCTCCGGAATCATGCGGGCGGAGGTCGCCATGGGCAAGGCCTGGGGAGCCCTCGGCATGGGGGTAAACACGCGTCTGCTGCGCGACCGCCTCGCCGACCGGCCGAGCTTCCAGGCGGCGCTGGCGATCGCGTCCGGCGGCCGCTTCGTGCCGGTGCCCGGCGGCGTGCTGATCCGGGATGCGGATCGCACCATCATCGGTGCGGTGGGCGTTAGCGGCGACACCTCGGACAAGGACGAGGCCTGCGCCATCGCCGGCATCAAGGCGGCGGGCCTGCGTTCCGACCCGGCCGAGCCGGCGGAAGGATGGGAGAGTTCGCAGCTCTGATCCCCGCCGGCCGACCGGCGGGATTAGTTTGACAGCCTCATTTATTTCGCCTTTCCTGACGTCAATAAGGTGCGTCAATCAATTTGCCAGGAGGGGAGAATCATGGTGTTCGCAAACGGAAGCCGGGCCGGCGGGCTGACGCTGGGCGCGGCGGCGGTAATCGCCGCGGCGGCCTGGACGCCCGCCCAGGCCCAGCAGACCATTTCGCTGACCGCGGTCGACGGCTATCCGCCGCGGGCCTTGCAGGTCAAGACCTTCATCGAGTTCTTCATCCCGGAAACCGCCAAACGGCTCAAGGCCGACGGCGACAAGTACAGGATCAAGTGGAACCAGGCCTGGTCCGGCCAGATCGTCAAGGTCCGCCACGTGCTGACGGGTATGCAGAAGGGCCTCGGCGACATCGGCGTCGTGACCAGCGTGTTCCACCAGGACAAGGTGCCGATGCAGGCGGTCGCCTATGTCGCGCCCTTCATCACCTCGGACCCGGTCCTGCTGTCGCGCACGGTCGACGAGCTGGCCGAGGAATTCCCCGAGATGAAGAAGGCGTGGGAAAAGTACAACCAGGTGCTGCTCACGAGCTTCTCGGTGATCGATTCCTACCAGATGTTCTTCAACAAGAAGATCACCAGGATCGAGGAATTCAAAGGGCTCAAGATCGCGGGCGCCGGGATCAACATGCGCTACCTGACCGGCACCGGGGCGACGCCGGTGATCGGGTCGATGGTCAATTACTACAGCCAGTTCAAGACCGGCGCGATCGACGGTTCGATGCTGTGGACCGACGCCGCCGTGGCGTTCAAGCTGGTGGACAGCGGCGCCAAGTACATGCTCAGGGCCGAAATCGGCACCGCCAACTCCAAGGCGCTGACGATGAACATGGACACATACAAGAAGCTGCCCCAGGCGGTGCGGAAGGTGATTCACGAGGTCTCCTACGCCTATCGCGACTACACCGCCAAGGCCGCCATCGCGGACTCCGACAGGGCCTATGCGAACTTCAAGAAGAAGGGTGGCGAGGTCATCGACATGTCCGAGGAGGCGCGTGCGGCCTGGATAAAATCCATGCCCAATATCGGCAAGGACTGGGCCCAGGGGCTCGACAAGGACGGGCTGCCCGGGACCAAGTTGCTGGCCGCCTTCATGGACAAGATGCGGGCCGCGAAACAGCCGATCGTCCGCCAGTGGGACAAGGAGTAGCGGCGGTTGCCGGATAACGGCGTGGCGGACGGAGCGGAGCGCCGGCGCAGCGCCCCGCTCCGCGCCTTCGGCGGACTCGTCGGCGGCATGAACGCGGCAGGAACCTGCTGGATCGTGGTCCTGATGGTGCTGATCAACATCGAGGCCATCGGGCGGTCGGCCTTCAATACCCCCATCATCGGCGTGATCGAGATGATCGAGATCTCGATCGTCGGCATCGTGTTCCTGCAGCTGGCCGACAGCCTGCGCCGGGGCGTGCTGACGCGGTCCGACGGGCTGTTCAACCAGGTCATGGCGCGCAATCCGGCGGCCGGCCATGTGATGGGAATCGTCACGTCCGCTCTGGGCGCCGGCTTCATGGGGCTGGTGCTCACCGGCAGCGTCCCGTTCTTCGTCGATGCGTGGCAGCAGAACTACTATATCGGGGTCGAAGGGATGTTCACCGCGCCGGTCTGGCCGATCGCGCTGATCATCGTCGTGGCAATCACGGTCACGATGATCCAGTTCCTGATCGATCTGGCGGATCACCTCCGCCCGCTCATCGGCCGCGGCTAGAGGTCGCGCCATATGACGGTGGGCGTGGAAGTCGGAATCGCATCCGTCATCGTCATCCTGGTTCTGATCTATGCCGGCGTCCACGTCGCGGTGGCGCTCGGGCTGGTTTCGTTCATCGGCGTCTGGGTCTATCGCGATTCCATGGAGGTCGCCATCAGCCTGCTGGCGGCCGCCACGCACGACACCATCGCCCACGCCGTATTCGCCAACGTGCCGCTGTTCGCGCTGATGGGCATCGTTTCCAGCGAGATCGGCCTGGGAGCGGACGTCTACCGCGTCGCCGACCAGATATTCCGCCGGATCCGGGGCGGGCTGGGTATGGCCACGGTCGCCGCCAACGCGCTGTTCGCCTCGATCACCGGCTCGTCCATCGCCTCGGCCTCGGTGTTCACCCGCATCGCGGTGCCGGAGATGCTGACCTTCGGCTACACAAGGCAGTTCTCGGTCGGCGTGGTCGCGGGCAGTTCGGTTCTCGGCATGCTGATCCCGCCCTCCGCCATGCTGATCATCTACGCCATCGTCGCCGAGCAGTCGGTGGGCGAGATGTTCATAGCCGGCTTCATCCCGGGCATCCTGCTGGCCGTCGCCTACGTGCTCGGCATCCTGCTGATGAGCTACGTCTACCCGAAGTTCATCGGTGACGCGGTCAACCGGACGGCGGCGGTCGTGGAAGGCCGGATGGGCCTGTGGGACATGGTGAAGCTGATGATGCCGGTGGGGGCGCTGGTGGTGCTGGTGCTCGGCGGTATCTATTCCGGCTGGTTCTCGCCCGAAGAGGCCGGCGCCGCAGGCTCCGCCGGTGCGCTGCTGGTCGGGATCGTCAAGCGGCGGCTGACCTGGCAGGGGCTGTGGCGGGTGCTGGTGGAGACCGGCCACATCACCGCCGCGATCCTGTTCCTGATCATCTCGGCGAGCATGTACAGCCGCATGCTCGGCGTGGCCGGGCTGCCGACGCTGTTCAGCGAGTGGCTGATCGACATGGATCTCGGCATGGCCTGGCTGATGGTGATCTACGTCATCCTGATGGTGCTGCTGGGCACCATCATCGAAACCGCATCGATCATCCTGATCGTGGTGCCGCTGTTCCTCAGCGCGGTCGAGGTGCTGGGGGGCGATCTGGTGTGGTTCGGCATCGTCACCGTGATCGGCGCCGAGATCGGGCTGCTGACCCCGCCGCTGGGCATTTCCTGCTTCACCATCAAGAGCACCCTGCGCGACCCGTCGATCACGCTGTCGCACATCTTTTCCGGCGCCTTCCCCTTCGCCGTGATCATGCTGCTGGTGCTGATCCTGATTATCGTCTTCCCGCCGCTCAGCCTGTCGCTGCTCTGACAGCCCGGGAGACGCCGAGCATGAGAGACGTCGACGAAAGGACCATAACGGACGCCGTCATTCGGGCGATGGCCGACGGCGGCGACGAACGGCTGCGCTCGGTGCTGGCCGCGCTGGTCCGCCATCTGCACGATTTCGCGCGCGAGGTGGAGTTGACGCCGGCGGAATGGATGGCGGCGATCGGCTTTCTGACCCGCACCGGCCACAAATCCTCGGACACGCGGCAGGAATTCATCCTGCTGTCGGACACGCTGGGCCTGTCGTCGCTGGTCGACCTGATCGCGGGTCGCGGCGGAGAGGCCGCGACCGAGGCCAGCAACCTGGGCCCGTTCTATATCGAGGGCGCGCCGATGCTGCCGGTCGGCGGCGACCTGATCCGCGGCAACGAGGGCCAGCCGGGGGTCGTCCGCGGCCGCGTGCTGGACGAGGCCGGCAAGCCGGTCGCGGGCGTAACGCTCGACATCTGGCAGAACGCGGCGAACGGCTTCTATTCGAACGAGGACCCGGACCAGGACGACATGAACCTGCGCTGCCGCATGGTCACCGGGGCGGACGGAGCCTACGCCTTCACCACCATTCGCCCGACCCCCTACACCGTGCCGTATGACGGGCCGGTGGGGGAGATGCTGCGGGCTACGGGCCGGCACGCCTGGCGGCCGGCGCATCTGCACTTCCGCCTCGCGGCCGACGGCTTCGCCGATCTGGTGACGGAAATCTTCCCCGAGGACGACCGCTATGTCGACGAGGACGCGGTCTTCGGGGTGCGCCGTTCGCTGGCGGTCCCGTTCCCGCCCGCAGACAAGGCGACGGCCGCCCGGTGGAAACTTTCCCCGCCCTGCTTCGACCTCGTGTACGATTTTCGTCTGCGCCGCGCCTGATATACTACCCGCACGCCTCGCCGCAGCCCATATAGAGGAACGTCATGGGTCGCATCTGGATGAGCCAAATGATGGGCGCCATCGCCGATCTGGGGCTGCCCTTCTTCGACCGGCCTGCCCGGCTGCCGCCGGTGGAGACGGCGCGCAAGCTGTGCCACGACCTGTTGTCGGACCACGGCGAGGCGTCCGGCACGGCGCTGGCGCGCGAGGTGATCGCGCTCTATCGCGAGCTGCAGCCGGAAGACCGCGTCCACTTCATCGAGATGCTGGCGGAGGATTTCGCCCCGGACACCACGGCTCTTCGGGCGGCGGCGGAGTGCTGGCTGGGCAATCCGGATCAGTCGAACTACCTCGCCCTGATGCGCGCCGTGGACTCGCCGCGCCAGGAGCTGCTGCGCCGGATGAACATGGCGCCTGGCGCGACCGGGGTGATCGTCGGCATGCGCGAGACGCTGCTCGACCTGCTGCCGGCGCACCCCGAGCTGCGCACGCTGGACGCGGACTTCCGCCACCTGTTCGAGTCCTGGTTCAATCGCGGGTTCCTGCAGTTCGAGCGAATCGACTGGCGCACCGCCGCCGCCGTGCTGGAAAAGCTGATCGCCTACGAGGCGGTGCACGAGATTCGCGGGTGGAGCGATCTGCGCCGCCGGCTGGCCGACGACCGCCGCTGCTTCGCCTTCTTCCATCCCGCCCTGACCGACGAGCCGCTTATTTTCGTCGAGGTCGCGCTGACCCAGGGTATCGCCCAGCAGATCCAGCCGCTGCTCGACAGCCCGCCCCAGAAGCTGGACGACGTCGCCCCCGACACCGCGGTCTTCTATTCCATCAGCAACTGCCAGGCGGGGCTGGCCGGCATCTCGTTCGGCAATTTCCTGCTCAAGCAGGTCGTGGACGCGCTGCGGACCGAGCTGCCGGACATCAAGAACTTCGTCACGCTGTCGCCGATGCCCAATTTCTGCCGCTGGATCTCGGGACTCAACGGCATGGACGGCGCTGACGCGCCGGACTGGCTGGGCGAGGACGACCGTGCTGCGCTGACCGAGCCCGACTGGCAGATCGACGAGGCCGTGCGGGCGGCCAACCAGAAAGTCCTGATGAAGCTCGCCGCGCACTACCTGGCCCGCGCCGGACGGAAAGGCCGGCCGGCCGATCCGGTGGCCCGGTTCCACCTCGGCAACGGCGCCTCCATCGAGCAGATCAACTGGGCCGGCGACCTGTCCGAGAAAGGGCTGCGCCAGTCGGCGGGGCTGATGGTCAATTACCGGTACGATTCGGCGTCCATCGTCGCCAACCACGAAGCCTTCGCCAGCGAGGGCGAAATTGCGGTCTCGTCCAGGGTCCGCTCGCTGCTCAACGGCCGGAAGTAGGGCGCTCCTTACGCGCTGCCCCAGACCTCGTCTGCGATCCCGACGATCATCTCCATCTTGCGGCGCTGGTCGTCGAAGCTGACCGGGTTGCCGCGCGCCGCGCTGGCGAAGCCGCATTGCGGGCTGAGCGCCAGGTTCTCCAGCGGCACGAATTTCGACGCTTCGTCGATGCGCTTCAGGATCACGTCCCTGGGGTCGTTCTCCGGAGTCTTGGTCGTCACCAGCCCGAGCACGATCACCTTGTCCTTCGGCGCGAGGCGCAGCGGCTGGAAGTCGCCCGCGCGGGGGCTGTCGTATTCCATGAAATAGGCGTCGACGTCGAACTCGTTGAACAGCACGTCGGCGATGAAATCGTATGAGCCTTCCGCCAGCCACGCCCCGGCGCTGTTGCCGCGGCACATGTGCATGCTCACCGTCACGTCGCCGCGGTCGCGCGTCGCCCCGCTGACCAGACGCGCCTGAAGCCGGAGTTGCTCTTCCGGCTCCATTCCCTTGTTGCGCGCGAGCTGCTGGAACTTCGGGTCGCAGATCAGCGCGGCGTCGGTGTTGTCGATCTGCACGTAGCGGCAGCCGGCCGCCGCCAGCCCGGCGATTTCCGCGCGGTACACGGCGCAGAGATCCTCGTAGAACGCCTCGATGTCGGGATAGGCTTCCGTGCTGACCGTCTCGCGCCCGCCGCGCACGTAGACGATGGAGGGGGACGGCATGGTCACCTTCGGCGTGCGGTCGGTCAGCGCGTTGACGAACTCGAACTCCTTGAGCACCAGCCCGCCTTCCGGGCGCTTCAGCTTTGCGTCGGTATGGGCGAGCGGCGGGCGGAAGCCGGTATTGGCGAAGGTGGCGTCGTAGGATTCCGCCTGCGGGCGCATCTCCACGCCCTCGATGCGCGACGCGACGTCATAGGCCCAGGATCCCCGGCGGTACTCGCCGTCGGTGATCGATTGCAGCCCGATCTCCTCCTCGAACGCGACCAGCTCGCGGATGCATTCGTCCTCGACCTTGCGCAGCTCGTCGACCGACAGCGCCCCGCCGCCTTCCTTGCGCGGCGTGGAATCCAGCTCGAACCCCGCCCGGCTGCGCGCGTCCTTCAGCCGTTCGGGACGCAGGAAGCTGCCGACGTGATCGGCGCGAAAGGGCGGGTTCAGTTTCTTCGGCTTGGCCATGTGTGTTTTCCTGTGTCTTTCTGCGTTTATTCCGGGCTCAGGCGTCGGTCCAGACCTCCGAGGCGGTCTCCACGATCAGCGACAACTTCGCCTTCTCGTCGTCCTCGCCCAGCGGGTTGCCCTTCACCGAGGAGGCGAAGCCGCACTGGGTGGTGAGCGAAAGCCGCTCCAGCGGCGCGAACCTGGTCGCCGCCTCGATGCGGCGCTTCAGCTCATCCTTGTCCTCCATCTTCGGCGTCTTGGTGGAGACCATGCCGAGCGCCGCCACCTTGCCCTCCGGCACGAAGCGCAGCGGCTCGAACCCGCCCGCGCGCTCGGTGTCGTATTCGAGGAAGTAGCCGTCGACATCGATCTCGTTGAACAGCACCTCGGCGACAGGATCGTACCCGCCGGTGGCGGCCCACAGCCCCTCACGGTTGCCGCGGCACTGGTGCATCGTGACCGTCAGGTCCTTCGGCCGGCCCTCCAGCACCTGGTTGACCCGCTTCGCGTATTCGCGGAGCATTTCCAGCGGCTCGCGCCCCCAGGACCGGAAAACCGGTGCGTAGTCAGGGTCGCAGATGAAGGGGATGGCGACATCGTCGAGCTGGATGTAGCGCGCGCCCACGTCCGTCAGCGCCTTGATCTCCTGCCGGTACGCGGCCACCAGGTCCTCCCAGAATTCCTCGGAGCTCGAATAGTGCGGCGAGGCCTCGATGGCGGCTTCACCGCCCATGAAGCAGTGAATCTCCAGCGGGGCCGGGATCGTCACCTTCGGCATCAGCCTCGTATTGTCGCGCAGGAACTCGAAAGCCTTCACGATGGCGCTCGGCTTCCACTTCACCTTGCCGGAAAGATACAGCACCGAGAAATCCTGCTGCTTGCCCTTCTCGTTCTTCCAGCCGAACGGGGATTCGCCCTGGCGGGTCGCGGAGAACCCTTCCCAGGTCATCGGCAGCTCCAGCCACCAGCTGCGACGGCGGAACTCGCCGTCCGTGGCGGCCTTGAGCCCCGCCTCCTCCTGCAGCCGGACCACGTCGCGGACGCATTCATCCTCTACCTTCGCCAGATCGGCGTTGCCGTGCGGTCCGATATTGGTGTCGTCGGTGTCGGGGCCGAGGAAGCGCACCCGCGCGTCCTTCAGCTTCCGGGGCCTGAGCAGGCTGCCGACGTGATCGCCGCGGAACGGCGGCTTGGTCCTGGCTGTCATAGAGCGTGTCTCCTCGTATCGGATGTCATGAAGCGGCCGCTGCATGGACGCAGGCCGCGTGGGTTTCGAGAACGGAAGCGAGCCGGGCGGGATCGCCCCGCCCCAGCCCGCATTCGGCGGCGATGCCGGCGACGTCCGCGAGCTCCTCGACGAGAACGGCCAGGTCGTCGGCGGCGAGGGCGATCGCGTCTCGGCCGGCGGTGGAGCCTTCCCGCCGAACGACTGGTTTCATCCCTGCGGCCCGATCGAGTTCCT
>WHUE01000230.1 GCA_009377375.1 Alphaproteobacteria bacterium
AGCGGACAGCTCGATATTGCTGGGCAAGAGGTCCATGCCGTCGACCGGTGTGGGCAGCATGATCTCTTTGGCGTGCCAGCCCCGCTCCATCAACAAGTTGTAGATCGTGGTGTCGAAGCTGCGCGGGTCGTATCCCAGCCCTACCGACAGCGCTCCTTGCGGATCGAAATCGACCACCAGCACCCGGCGCCCATAGTCGGCCAGGGCAGCGCCCAGGTTGATCGTGGTAGTCGTCTTGCCGACCCCACCCTTCTGGTTGCAGATCGCCACCACGCGGGCCGGTCCGTGTTCATGCAGCGGTGGCGGCTGCGGGAATGTCTGCTTGGGCCGGTTGAGCGGACTGTGTGCTGGCGGATGATCCTCGGCACTGTCCGACTCGGAGACGACAACCGGCAGCGTCTCCATCAGGGCCTCCGTAGTCTGGTTCACCAGCGTTCAGAGCTCCTCGGCGCGCGAATGTGGCTTGCGCCGAGAGCCTACCTTGCCAAGGTTGATCCTGGAGAGTGCCGCGCCCGCAAACCACCCACCGAATCCAGTGACCTTGTCGAATCGGCCGGTTGCCGTTCGTGTAGAGGGTGAGAGTAAGTGAGGAACAACAGATGACACAGTACCTGCTCACCAACCAGCAGCCCGACGGACCGCCGCCCGCTTCGGTAGACCTGGCGACGATAGCGCGGAACGTCCACA
>WHUE01000231.1 GCA_009377375.1 Alphaproteobacteria bacterium
CTTTGTGGACTTGCCGCGAATTTGTATAATTCCGCCAGCGTCAATGCGCTTGCGGTCGGCCTGATATCTGTCGACGCTGACTATCGCGTCCTTGTCTCCTCCCGGATTGGCAAAAAATTTCGGCACTTTTTCGATCGGTATTCCGGGTCCAAGATTTCTTTACCGAGCCGTTTTTTGCCCTCCAGCGAATTTTTGGAAGAGCACAGGAACAGCAGGTTCGTTGAATAGCCATCCCGAGGCATCGCATCCAGCCTGACGAGGGTTCTGTGGAAACGTGTGGACGCATCTCAAGAAGGGCCGCCTCCTCACCGTAGCTTCATCTTCATCAGCCGCTCGGCGTTGCCGATCATGATGGCGTCGCGGTCGCGGTCGCTGAGCTCGATCCGGTCCATCATGTCGAGCGCCTTGGGGATCGAGGCGAAGGGCGCGTCGGAGGCGAAGACGACGTGGCCGGGGCCGAAGAATTCGAGCCCGCAGCGGGTCGGGTTGACCGCGCCGTGCATCGCCGTGTCGCCGTAGAACATGTGGAGATAATCCATCATCGGGCGGCGCAGCCGGTTCTTCATGCCGACATAGTCCTCCCCGCCGCTGCTGCGGCGCCCCAGGTTGGTGAACGACGCCAGCATGCGGCCCTCGTGATACGGGATGATGCCGCCGAGATGATGGGTGATGATCTTGATCCCCG
>WHUE01000232.1 GCA_009377375.1 Alphaproteobacteria bacterium
AAGCGGCTTCGACCGAAGGTCCGAGCCTGTCTCGATTCCGAGCCGCTGCATCTTGACCGCGGTCACGGGACCAACACCGTGGAACTTCGTGACCGGCAAGGCTTCGACAAATGCTACGTCCATTTCCGGCGTGATCACGAATTGGCCGTTCGGCTTGCGCTGGTCGGACGCGAGCTTGGCCAGGAACTTGTTATACGAGATACCGGCGGACGCCGTGAGGCGCGTTCGCTCAAGGATGCGCGCGCGGATTCCCTGATCCGGTGGCAGAGTTCCCTGTTCTAACCGAATACTTTCCCTGTTCCGTTGCCGGGGGGATCGCCCAAAAGCGGCTGGATTGCGCGTCTTTTCGGAGTTTCGTGTGCCAATTTCGTTCTAGGTTGGCGAAACGTCCCTGTATTTTCCCTGTTTAACAGGGAATTAGACGGAGACTGGTTCGCGACAGACTGCGCCCACCACCACTTCTCGCATCGGGGGTCAAGGCACGTACTCCATAGGCCGTCCCACTCCTTGGTCTGTTAGCCGAAGCACGGCCTGATGCGGTTACCGCTCCAGTTGTCCCGAAGGTGCCGCTCCTGGACTGGCGGTGAGATCCGCGGAGGCGCTAAGGCCGCCACCATCTTATGATTTGGATGCTTCTCTTCGGCACCGCCACCACCGTCGAAGAAGCCTCCGCACTGGAGCG
>WHUE01000233.1 GCA_009377375.1 Alphaproteobacteria bacterium
CGCTCGACGTGACGTCCACCGACCAGGTCGCCGAGCTCGCCGCGGCGGAGGCGGACGCCGAGATCCTCGTCGTCACGCCGGGCATCAACGTGCGCAAGCGGCTCACCGACACCACGGACGACGAGTTCGACCGGGTCGTCGACATCAACCTCAAGGGCACCTACCGACTGGGGCGCGCGTTCGGTGCCGCGATGGCCGAGCGCGGCAAGGGCAGCATCATCAACTTCGCCAGCTTCCGCGCCCTCACGGTCGAGCCGGGCCAGGGCATCTACGCCGCCACCAAGGCCGGCGTGCTCCAGCTGTCCAGGGCCCTCGCCGCGGAGCTCGGCGCCCGCGGCGTCCGGGTGAACGCGGTGGCGCCCGGGCCGTTCGAGACCCCGCTCACCGAGCAGATCAAGGCGGACAGGGCCTGGTACGACGCCTACGCGCAGAAGACCGCGCTGGGTCGCTGGGCGCAGCCCGAGGAGATCGTCGGCGCCGTGCTCTACCTCGCGTCCGACGCCGGCACGTACACCACGGGCACGCTGCAGCTCGTCGAGGGCGGCTGGATGGCGGTCGACGGCCGCTTCGAGCCCACCGTCTGAGCGCCCGCGGCGGCCCGGCAGTCCGCTGAGCCGGTGCGGCATCATGGCTGTACGAGTTGGTCTGGAAGCGCGCGCTGGCAAGCCAGATGGCGCGG
>WHUE01000234.1 GCA_009377375.1 Alphaproteobacteria bacterium
CGTGACGGTCCAGTACCCGGTCCCCGTCGGGCGCTTCGCCGACGCGGCGGGGCGCCTGCGCGAGACGGCCGAGCGGATCGGCGGCATCGACTGGCTCGACCTCGGCGGAGGATGGCCGGCGGCCTCGGGCCTCGCGGGGCACCTCGACGCGGCGCGCGCGGCCCTCGGCCCGGACGCACCGTCGATCATCCTCGAGCCCGGGCGGGCGCTCATCCGCGACGCGGGCTGGCTGCTCGTGCGGGTCGTCGCCCGCCGCGGGCGCGGCGCGGTGGTGGTCGACGCGGACGCGCTGGCCAGGGAGGCGGTCGCTCCCGGGTCGGAAGGGCTGGCGGAGGTGGTCGCGGCGTTCGGCACGGACGTGCTGGCCGCCGGCGGTTCCCTCGATCGGCCGCAGGTGGGGCGGCTCGTGTTCGCCGACGACGACGCCAGGCGGCGGCTGGAGGCGATCGTGCACCCGCGGGTGAGAGCCAGGCGCGCGGAGCTGGTCGCGGCCGCGCCGCCCGGTGCGGTCGTGGTCGACGACGTGCCGCTGCTCGTCGAGAGCGGACTGCAGGGCGACTACGACGTCGTCGTGGTGGTGGACGCGCCCGACGCCGTTCGGCTGGATCGGCTGGTGCGGCTGCGGGGCATGAGCCGCGACGATGCCAGGGCGCGGATGGCGGCGCAGGCGACGCGCGCC
>WHUE01000235.1 GCA_009377375.1 Alphaproteobacteria bacterium
GGCTTTCGCCGTACTCGCTGACCATCGTGGCGACCGTGACGCACGACATCGCCGGCCAGGTCACCGGGTTCGACGCGCTGCTGCAGACCGCCGTCACCGAGGCGGACGTGCCGGCCCCGGCCAGCATGGCGGTCTTCGCCTTCGGGCTGGCCGCTCTCGGCGCTGTGCGCCGCCGCAGGACGCGCGGCTGATCCCTTTCCACGCCCGGACTCCGTCCGCGCCCCGGCGCCCCGCGCCGGGATCGGTACGTTCCGGCCTGGGCAATCGGGCCCGGCCCGCGGCGAATACGTCGGAAAACTTTACAATCCGCGGGGGACGCCGCGGCCATGAAAACACCAAGACATTGAAAAATAAGAGATCTTTGGAAAGATCGCAACTTGGCACGGTTCTTGCATGGAATGCTGCAGGGGTAACGAGTAGACGCCCGCGAGGCCAACCGGCCGGGCGAGACACGAAGGAAAAGCAAGATGGCTGCGACGGCAAAAGACAGGAACGGGACGCGGCGCTTCGCGGGGCTTCTTTCGGCGGCGGTTCTTTCGCTGGTGACGGTGTGGTCCGCCACGGCCGACGCCAACCCGGTGCTGCGGATCACCGATAGCACGGTGCCGACCAGTGGGGATGTGGTGGACAGTGTGGATGTGGTGGACGAGGGCTTGGGCGATTTCGCCTTTGGGGCG
>WHUE01000236.1 GCA_009377375.1 Alphaproteobacteria bacterium
GTCGAACGCGCTGCGCCCGGGCCCGTAGATGCCGGGCAGGCGGAAGCTGTGCACCTTCACGCCGCGCGCCGCGTGAAGGGCCAGCCAGCCGGCCTCGGCCGCCGCCCGGCGGCGCTGCCGGTCCCCTGTGGGGGCCAGGGCCGCGCCTTCGCCCACCCAGCCGCCGTCGCGGTCGCCGTAGACGCCGGTGGTGGAGAGATACCCCGCCCAGACGAGCCCGGGATGCGCCGCGATGTCGGCGCCATGCTCGTCCAGCACCGCATCCCCCGCCTCGTCCGGCGGAACGGAGATGAGCAAATACGGCGCCGCCAGCAGCGGGCCGATATCAGCCAGAGGACGGCCGCGGGCGAAGGGCTGCGCCGCAATGCCGTCCGCAGCCAGCGCGGCCGCCGCCTCCGCCCCGCGCACGGTGCCGGAGACGCGCCAGCCATCGGCCAGCAGCGCGCGGGCGAGGCGCCGCGCGCTGTAGCCCAGCCCGAAGCAGAACAGATGCGGCGTTTGGTTTTCGGCCAGGGGAGAATCCGGGTTAGGGTGGGTTTTTGCGGATCGGGAGAGTCTAGCGGCCCATGGCGACGGTGAACAGGCGACGGAGACGGATCGCGTGGCGGGCGGGACGCTTGCCCGCACTGCTCTGCGCTGCTCTGGCAGGCGGCGCCGCCGCGGCCGCGGGTTTGGG
>WHUE01000237.1 GCA_009377375.1 Alphaproteobacteria bacterium
CCGCTGTACGAGCAGACCAGCGTCATGCAGGTGTACTGCTCGCAGGTGATCCCCGGCCAGCTGCAGACCGCCGAGTACGCGCACGCCCTGCTGACCGCGATCACCGAGCACCACGAGACCCGAAACGACGTGGACGAGGCCGTGGCGGCGCGCATGGACCGGCAGCGGATCTTGCAGGAGCCCGGCCACCGGTTCGTGTTCATCGTCGAAGAGGCAGCGCTGCGCTACTGCGTCGGCGGTGCTGACGTGATGACGGGCCAGCTCGAGCACCTGCGCTCGGCGATGTCCCTCCCGTCGGTCGCGTTGCTCGTGGTGCCGTTCACCGTGCCGCGTCGGCAGTGGGCACTGGAGAACTTCACGATTTACGACGGCGCGCACGTCCGCGTCGAGCTGCTCTCGGCACAGGTGAACATCACCGCGCCGCGAGAGGTTGCCTGGTACGTGAAGGCGTTCCGCACGCTCGTCGAGTCCGCGGTCACCGGCGCGAAGGCACGCCAATTCATGGCGACTGCAGCCGACACGTTCACCTGAACGATGCGGGTCAGGCGACCTCGTACTCGGCGTGGGGGATCCCGCGTTGCCAGATCGCCTCGAACGCTCCCGGCAGTGCTTGAGCACTGCCGGGTCGGTGACGAGCTCGTGGCCGACCACCTCCCCGTCACCGGCGAAGTGGTG
>WHUE01000238.1 GCA_009377375.1 Alphaproteobacteria bacterium
GTCGTTCTGGGCGGAGCGCTTCGGCGCCTCGCCGGCGATGGTTGCGATCCTGTTCGCGACCTATTCCCTCTTCGCCTTCCTGTCGTCTTTTCCGTGGGGGGTGATCAGCGACAAGTGGGGCCGGCGGCCGATCATGTGCGCGAGCATGCTGGGCTCCGCCGTCTCGTTCGCCTGGGTCAGCCAGGCCGACACGCTGTGGATGCTGTTCGCCGCCCGCGCGCTGGGCGGCCTGATGGGCGGCACGTTGCCGGTCGCGCAGGCCTACATCGCCGACATCACGCCCAAGGCCGAACGCGCCGGCCGCATGGGACTGATGGGGGCTGCCATCGGCGCCGGGTTCGTGCTGGGTCCCGGCATCGGCTGGGCGCTGACTCGCTTTGGGCACGGCGATACGGATTTCCAGACTGCGTTCCTCGTCGCCGCGGGCATCTCGCTCACGGGCTTCCTCGCGGCGGTGGCCCTGCTCAGGGAACCCGCGCGCCACGAGGAGGTCGGCCAGGACCGCAGCATCGGCGGGCGCATGAAGGCGTTCGCCATTGCCGGGCGCACGCCTGCGGTCCTCTACCCCCTGATCATCCTGACCCTGATCGCCTTCTGCATGGGCGGGCTCGAGAGCACCTTCGCCATGTGGACCGAGCGCCAGCTCCACTGGGGCGTGCGCGAGAACGCGATCTT
>WHUE01000239.1 GCA_009377375.1 Alphaproteobacteria bacterium
GTGCCGAGGACGAAGTAATTCTAGAGGGCTACGAACTCATGCCCGTGGAAGATGAAGGTTCTTCGATAGTGTTCCAAGAGACCCTCAAGATCTGACGATTCCAATGACGATAACATCCAAACCCTCCCCGCACCCTGCAATGGTGCCCATTTTGTTTTTTGCATTACCAGCGATTTTGTTTTCAGCCGGAGGGGGAATTGCCCAATGTCTAGCCAGAATGCTGGCAACTATTGTTCGACACGTTCGCGTAATTTTACATAAACAAATAGTGAGTGAAGTGAGTGAAATCAATGAAAACTGCAATCATCACCGGCATCACCGGCCAGGACGGCGCCTATCTCGCCGAACTGTTATTGAACAAGGGCTACACGGTTTTCGGCACTTATCGCCGTACCGCCTCGACGAACTTCTGGCGCATCGAGGAAGTGGGGATCAAGTCTCACCCGAACTTTCATTTGATTGAATATGACCTGACCGACCTCGGTTCGAGCGTCCGGCTTTTGGAAAAAACCGAGGCAACCGAGGTATACAACCTTGCAGCCCAGAGTTTTGTTGCGGTTTCATTTGAAAGCCCCTCGACCACGGCCCAGATCACGGGATTGGGGCCGTTGAATCTGCTCGAGGCGATTCGCATCGTCAACCCCAAGATCCGCTTTTACCAGGCCAGCACCTCG
>WHUE01000023.1:0-43621 GCA_009377375.1 Alphaproteobacteria bacterium
AACTGCTGCGGCGCCTGGGGCAGCGCGTAGAACTGGCCCGGATGCAGCCGGCTGGGCACCAGGAAGTCGCGCGCGCCCTCGGGCGAGGTCGAGGTCAGGATCGGCGTCTGGAACTCCATGAATCCCAGCTCGACCATCCGCCGGCGGATGCTGGCGATCACGGCGGAGCGCAGGATGATGTTGCGGTGCACCTTGTCCCGCCTGAGATCGAGGAAGCGGTAGCGCAGCCGCACCTCCTCGCCGTAATCCTCGTCGGAATTCACCTGCAGCGGCAGCGGGTCGGCCGGGGCCAGCATCTCGAAGCTCTCGACCTGCAGCTCGACCTCGCCGGTCGGCAGGTTCGGGTTTATGGTCTCCGCCGAGCGCCTCACCACCCTGCCGGTGACGCAGATTACCGATTCCAGCCGCACCGCCTCCACCGCCGCGAAGATCGCCGACGACGAATCGAGCACGCACTGGGTGATGCCGTAATGGTCGCGCAGGTCCACGAAGAGCAGGTTTCCGTGATCCCGCTTCCGGTGCACCCAGCCGGAGAGCCTGGCGGTTTCGCCGGCCTGGTCGCTTCTGATGTCGTTGCAGCTGTGGGAGCGGTAGCGGTGCATGGGTAGAGCCTTCGAATCCGTCTTCTGCCCGCGCGGGCATGCGGGGCAAAGGCCACGGATCGGGCGCATGTGTCAAGCCGGCAGTCGTCGCGGCGCATCCGCCTTTTGCGCCGGTGATATATTGTGTATAGCTCGCTCATGACCGTCATTGCCGACAGCGGGACGTTGAAGGCGTTCTGCGACCGGGTGTCCGGCGCGGACTTCATCACCGTCGATACCGAGTTCATCCGCGACAAGACCTACTGGCCCGTGCTCTGCCTGATCCAGATCGGCGGGCCGGACGAGGCACACGTGATCGACGCGCTGGCCGACGGCATCGATCTTTCCCCCGTCTTCGCGCTGATGGAAAAGCCCGACCTGCTGAAGGTGTTCCACGCCGCGCGGCAGGATTTCGAGATATTCCACCACATGACGGGCAAGGTGCCCGCGCCGGTCTTCGACACCCAGGTCTCGGCCATGGTGTGCGGGTTCGGCGAGCAGGTGGCCTACGACACGCTGGTGGCCAAGCTGTCCAAGGCGCGGATCGACAAGACGATGCGCTTCACCGACTGGGCGCGGCGGCCGCTTTCCGACAAGCAGATCGACTACGCGCTGGCCGACGTGACCCATCTGCGCGTGGTTTACGAGAAGCTGAAGATCCGGCTGGAAAAGACCGGCCGCGCCGAATGGGTAGCCGAGGAGATGGCGGCCCTGTGCAATCCGGGGCTGTACGAGGTCGATCCGCGCGAGACCTGGCGGCGAATCAAGGTGCGCACCGCCAAGCCGCGGCTGCTGGCCGTGCTGCGCGAGCTGGCGGCGTGGCGCGAGGAGCAGGCTCTGGCGAAGGACGTGCCGCGCAACCGCATCCTCCGCGACGAGGGGCTGGTGGAGATCGCGGCCCATGCGCCAACGACCCGCGACGAGCTGGGCAAGCTGCGCAGCCTGCGCGGCAACCAGTCGGGCGGCTCCATGGGCGACGGCCTGCTCCAGGCCGTCGTGCGCGGCCTTGCGGTGCCCGACAAGGACTGTCCCAGGCCCGAGCACGGCCGCGGCTTCCAGCAGCGTCCCGGCCCGTCTGCCGACCTGCTGAAGGTGCTGCTGAAGATGAAGGCGGAGAAGCACGACGTCGCCCAGCGGCTGATCGCCAACACGGAGGAGATCGAGGCCATCGCGCTGGACGACAACGCCGACGTGCCGGCGCTGTCCGGCTGGCGGCGCGAGCTGTTCGGCGAGGACGCCCTGGCGCTCAAGCACGGCCGGCTGGCGCTCACCGCCGACGGCAGCGAAATTCTCACCATAGAGCTGAAATCCGGCGGCTGAACGACAGGGCGGTCAGCCCGCGCCGGCATTCTCTCCCAGCACGCGGCGCGCCAGCGGCACGGTGACCGTGCGGCCTTCGGCCAGCGCGGCCCTGTCCAGCGCCTCCGCCAAGATTCGCGCCGCGGCGAAGCTTCGCTCCATGCGCGGGACGAGGTAGCGCAGCACGTCGCCGCCGATGCGGAGCTGGCGGTCGGCGAAATGCTTGGCGAGGACCGCCTCGAGCAGCGCATCGTCCGGCGCGCCGATGGCCGCCACGGGCATCGCGCGCAGACGCGAGGCGAGGTCGGCGAGCGCCACCGGCCAGCGCGACGGCGCCGTGGCCGCGCAGAACAGCAGCGTCCCCCCCGCCCCGGCCACGTGGTTGTAGAGATGGAACAGCGCTGCGTCATCGCCCGGCGCATCCGCGTCCTCGACCAGCGCATGCGCCGCGCCGTCCAGCAGCGTCCCCGCCTCGCCGGCTATGCCGGCGCGCGACAGCCGCCGCGCGCCCGAGGCTGCCTGCCAGACATGGGCGAGATGGGTCTTGCCGCACCCCGCGGGACCGGACAGCGCCAGGGCCGGGCCGGGCCAGCCCGGCCAGCGGTCGATCCAGGCGACGGCCTCCCCGTTGCAGGGCGCGACCAGGAAGTCCTCGCGCCCCAGCGCCTGGCGGTGGCCGAGATCGAGGACGAGCTGCCCCCGCCGCGGCGTCATGCCGGGCCTGCCCCGTCGCCGGCGCCCCGGTCCGCGTAGAGCGCGCTTTCCTTGTAGCGGCCGATGGCGAACTGGGCGAGCACGCGGATCGTCGCCGCCACCGGCACCGCCACCAGAAGCCCGGTGAACCCGGCCAGCGCGCCGCCGGCCAGCAGCGCGAAGATCAGCCACACGGGATGCAGCCCTGTCTTGCCGCCGACCCAGCGCGGGGTAAGCACGTAGCCCTCCAGCGTCTGGCCGACGAAGAAGACAATGGCGGCCAGCAGCGGCTGCACCGAGAATCCGTACTGCGCCAGCGCCACGCCGGTGCTGAGCACCAGCCCCACGGCGGCGCCGAAATAGGGTATGAAGGAAATCAGCCCCGCCACGAGCCCGATCACCAGTCCGAACTTGACCCCGACCAGGGTCAGCCCGACGGCATAGAAGATGCCAAGGGCGAGGCAGACGCTGAACTGACCGCGGACGAAGCCCGACAGGGCCTCATCGATGCGTCGGGCCTGCTCGCGGATCGTCTGCCTATTGTTACGCGGCAACCAGCTGTCCACCTTCGCGATCATGTGGTCCCAGTCGCGCAGCAGATAGAATGCGACGAGCGGGGTGATGACGGCGAGCGACAGGAGGTTCAGCAGCACCATCCCGCCACCCCAGAGCGATCCCAGCACCTTGCCGAGCCAGGCGACGCCGTCCGTGCCGGCAACGGCGCCGGCCTTCTCGCGCAGCTTCGCCATCTGCTCCTGCGAGAGCTCCGTCTGCAGCTCCGTCAGCACCGCCGCGAATTTTTCGCGCAGCGTATCCATATAGCGCGGCAGCTCGTTTATCAGATCGACGAGCTGCGCCTGGACCAGTGGGATCAGCAGCAATATCGCGGCCACCATGATGAGGATCGCGACTACCGTGATAAGAGCCGCCGCGACGCCCCGCGGCACGCGCCACGTTTCCAGCCGGTCGGCCACGGGATCGAGCAGATAGGCCAGCGCCAGCCCGACGACGAAAGGCAGCAGCACATCGTTCAGCACGTAGAGCGCGCCGAGGAACAGCGCCAGCCCCGCCAGCCAGTACAGCGCACGCCGGTCCGCGCTCATGGTCCCCCCTTCACGATTTCGCTTTCCTGCCGGCCCCAGTTCACGACATAGGCCGCGCCCGAGGCCAGCGTCGTGGCGGCGGTGAGATAGAAGAGGAACGGCACCAGCAGCCCGCCGTCCAGCCCCAGCCCCAGCTCCGCCAGCGTGGCCGCGACCAGCGCGATCTGCACCGTGGTGTTGATCTTGCTGATCATCAGGGGCTTCATCTTGACCGACCCGCGGGCGATATGCTGCAGCAGCACGCCGCCGATGATGATCACGTCGCGGAAGACCACCAGGATCACCAGCCACAGCGCGATCTTGCCTTCATGACCGAGAGTGACGTAGACGGCCACCAGCAGCGCCTTGTCGGCCAGCGGGTCGAGATAGGCGCCGAGCGTCGAGGACTGGCCCAGCCGCTTGGCAAGGTATCCGTCGATCGCATCCGATACCCCCGCGGCGACGAACAGCCAGAACGCCGCGGTATAGGCCTGGTGCAGGATGAGATAGACAGCGAAGGGAACCGCCATCAGCCGCGCCAGCGAGATCAGGTTGGGCAGGTTCACCGGATTTCCGCCGGCGCCGGCATCGGGACGGGAGCGGTGTCCCCACCGGCGCCGCGCAGCCGGATCTCCCAGGAGGTCGGACCCCGCGCCAGCGTCAGGTCGTGCTGCGCCAGCGCCAGCGCAAGCTGTTCCTCGTCTCCAATATAGCTGAGCCGCAACGTCGCCTGACGCCGTGAAAGCGCCAGAATCTCGCTGCGCTCGATGAACGCCACCTCGTCGACCCGGCGGCGCAGCGCCACCCAGGCGGACGCGTCGGTGAGCGGGGCGATCGCGACCAGCGTCCGGCGGTCGTCGAAACGCAGGATGTTGTCGCGTTTCCAGCTTTCCTCGACCTGGAGACGTATCTCGGCGGCGGCGCGGGCCAGCAGCGCAGCCTCGTCCTCGCCCTCGGTTGAATCGAAGGCCCGGACCAGCGTGCGGCCCCGCGTGCCGGCGCCGAGGCGGCTGATCGTCACCTGCACCGACGCGCCGCCGTCCCCCCGGGGCGCCAGTGCGGCGTAGGCGAGCAGGCCGTCCGCCGCACCGTAGCGCCGCGCGATCGCGCCGATGCGCGCCTCGTCGCCCGCCAGCGCCTGTTCCGGGCCTATATCGGCAATGTCGGCCAACTCGCCCTTCGGCACGACCATCGGCACGAGCCCGTCCGCCGGCGGCAGCCCCTGCCAGGCCGCGAGCCAGCCGTTGACCGCATCCCACAGCAGCACCGCGCCGGCGCGCCGCATCACCGGCAGCACCACCACGGTCTTGCTCGACGTCTCGGCGAAGGGAACGCCGGAATCGCGCAGCAGCCGACGCACCGCGTCCGGCGCGAAATCCATCCGCAGCTCGGCCAGGTACCGCACGTTGGACGCCTTTTCCTCGACCACCTCGAAGCCGCTCACCAGTTCGGCGATGCGGGTTGCCGACAGCGCCGGCGCCGACGCCTGGTCGCGCAGGGGCACCAGCCGCCGGATCAGGCGCTCCCAGGCATGGCGGTGGCCGGCGGTGAGGGCCAGTTCGCGCGCCTCGGTCGCCGAGGACGCGGTCTCGTCCACCTGGATGCGGGAAACGGCGAATACGCTGTCGTCCGCGCGGGCCGGAATCGCGCACAGCAGCAGCAATATTGCACAGGCGCGCGCAGCAACCGTTGCAAAGCCCGGGAGATCAAGTATTTTCGCGAGAATCCATGCGGCTAGCATGGCGCTACATTAACGATTTTCAGACAGGCGAGAAAGCCATTAGCGGTCGCAGTTACAAGGATGCGGGGGTCGATGTCGACGCCGCCGCCGTGCTGGTGCAGGCGATCAAGCCGCTGGCCCGCAGCACGCTGCGCGCGGGTGCGGACACCGAGATCGGCGGATTCGGCGGGCTGTTCGACCTGAAGGCGGCCGGCTACGACGATCCCGTGCTGGTGGCGTCCACCGACGGGGTCGGCACCAAGCTCCGAATCGCGCTGGACGCGGGGATGCACCGCTGGGTCGGGATCGACCTAGTGGCGATGTGCGTCAACGACATCGTGGTCCAGGGGGCGGAGCCGCTTTTCTTTCTCGACTACTTCGCCACCGGCCGGCTGGATCCGGCCCGCGCCGAGGAGGTGATCGCCGGAATCGCCGACGGCTGCCGCACCGCCGGCTGCGCCCTGATCGGCGGCGAGACCGCCGAGATGCCCGGCATGTACGAGAACGACGACTACGACCTCGCCGGATTCTGCGTCGGCGCCGTGGCGCGCGATTCCGTGCTGACCGGCGACGGCGTCCGTCCCGGCGACGTGGTTCTGGGGCTGGCCTCGACCGGGGTCCATTCGAACGGGTTCTCGCTGGTGCGCCGCATCGTCGCCGACAGCGGCCTCGGCTACGGCGACGCCTCGCCGTTCGGCGACGGCGCGCTGGGCGAGGTGCTTCTGGCGCCGACGCGAATCTACGTCCGCTCCTGCCTGGCCGCCCACCGCGCGGGGCTGATTCGGGCCATGGCCCATATCACCGGCGGCGGGCTGATCGACAACCTGCCGCGCGTCATGCCGCACGGCACGCTGGCGAGGCTCGATGCCCACGCCTGGGAGCTGCCGCCCGTGTTCCGCTGGCTGGGCGAGACCGGCGGCGTCGAGCCGCCGGAGCTGGCGCGCACCTTCAACTGCGGCATAGGCATGGCTGTGATCTGCGCGCCGGACGACGCCGACGCCGCGGCCAGGCTACTCAAGGCCGGCGGCGAGACGGTGTTCCGCATCGGCGCGATCGAGGACGCGCCGGGTGCCGATCCCGCCGTGCGGCTGGAAGGGGCCGAGGCCCGATGGCGCGGCTGAAGGTCGCGGTCCTGATTTCCGGCCGGGGGTCGAACCTCCAGGCGCTGATCGACGAATGCGCCCGCCCCGGCTCCGCCGCCGAGATCGTGCTCGTCCTGTCCAACGCGCCCGACGCCGCCGGGCTGGACCGCGCCGCCGCCGCCGGAATCCCGACCGCCACGGTGGACCATCGCGATTTCGACGGCCGCGCCCCGTTCGAGGCGGCGGTGAACGGCGCGCTGGATGTGGCCGGGGCCGGGCTGGTCTGCCTGGCGGGGTTCATGCGGCTGCTGACGGCGGCCTTCGTCGAACGCTGGCGCGACAGGCTGGTCAATATCCACCCGTCCCTGCTGCCCGCCTACAAGGGGCTGAACACCCATGCAAGGGCGCTGGCGGACGGGGTGCGCCTCACCGGCTGCACCGTGCATTTCGTGCGCTCCGACATGGATGCCGGGCCGATCGTCGTGCAGGGCTGCGTGCCAGTGCTGCCCGGAGACGATGAGGCCGCGCTGGCAGCCAGGGTGCTGAAGATGGAGCACCGCGCCTATCCGCTGGCGCTGCGCCTGATCGCCGAGGGCAGGGTCAGGGTAGCGAATGAGCGGGTGGAGATCGACGGCGCCGGTTCCCCGGCCGGGGCGATGCTCAACCCGACGGACGACAGCTGCGCAGGCGCTTGAGCGCCGGGCGCGTTCTGCGGTATAGCATCCGCGATCAGGACGTTATCGGAGGAAAAAGATGGCCGGAGAAACCGATCCGCATTCGCAGCGCGCGCAGGACGGCTGGAACTCGTTCTCGCGCTTTCTCGGCGTGTCCACCGGCCTCGTGGTGGCGACGCTGCTGCTGATGGCGTTTTTCCTGCTCTGAGCCGCGTCCGGACGGACCGGCGGCCGGCTCAGCCGACGATTTCGACCGCGGCGAAGAAGAACGAGATTTCGGTCTTCGCGTTTTCGGCCGAATCCGATCCGTGGACCGAGTTGGCCTCGATGGATTCGCCGAAATCCTTGCGGATGGTGCCCGCGTCGGCGTTGGCGGGGTTCGTCGCGCCCATCACTTCGCGGTTCTTCGCGACGGCATTCTCGCCTTCCAGCACCTGAACGACGACCGGGCCCGAGCACATGAATTCGCAAAGCTCGCCGAAAAAGGCGCGCTCCGCGTGGACGGCGTAGAAGCGTTCCGCCTGCTCGCGCGTCAGACGCAGACGCTTCTGCGCCACGATCCTGAGGCCTGCATCCTCGAACCGCGCGTTGATCTGGCCCGTCAGGTTACGCCTTGTAGCGTCGGGCTTGATGATGGATAAGGTGCGTTCGATGGCCATGGGCCTGGAAATCTCCATAGAAGTCGGGAAGCGGCGGGCCTTATATACGCTTCGCCCGGCGGCGGCAACCGCCGCGTTGGCCGCGTCCGGCCCGTCCTGTAACCGAGTCTTCGCCAAGTCAGCCCCCGGAAATGCTTATCATTCGCGATCTCACCTACCGCATCGGCGGCCGCGCCGTGCTCGACGGCGCGTCGGCCGACCTGCCTACTGGATCCCGGACCGGGTTGGTCGGGCGCAACGGCGCCGGAAAGTCGACCCTGCTGAAGCTGATCACCGGCGCGCTGGAGCCGGACGGGGGCGAGATCGAGACCCCCCGCCGGGCCCGTCTCGCGGCGATGAGCCAGCGCGCGCCGGAAGGGCCCCAATCGGTGCTGGACACCGTTCTGGCCGCCGATACCCGCCGCGTCCGGCTGCTGGCCGACGCCGAGGCGGCCGAAGCCGCGGGCGACGCCGCGCGCATCGCCGAGGCGCATGAGCAGCTGGCGGATATCGGCGCCCATGCGGCGCCGGCCCGCGCCGCCGTCATCCTCGCCGGTCTGGGCTTCGACGAGGCGGCGCAGGCGCAGCCCTGCGACGCGCTGTCGGGCGGCTGGCGCATGCGGGTCGCGCTGGCGGCGGTGCTGTTCGCCGATGCGGACATCCTGCTGCTCGACGAGCCGAGCAACCATCTGGACCTGGAATCCACCATCTGGCTGCAAAGCTTCCTTGCCCGCGTGCGCGGCACGCTGCTGATCGTCAGCCACGACCGCGACCTGCTGGACGCGGTGTGCGACCGCACGGTCCATATCTCCGGCGGCAAGCTGGCGGTCTATGCCGGCGGGTATTCGCAGTTCGAGCGCCTGCGGGCCGCCCGCGCCGAGGGGCAGGTGCGCGAGGCCGCGCGCATGGAGCAGAAGCGCGCCCATCTGCAGTCCTTCGTCGACCGGTTCCGCGCCAAGGCGACCAAGGCGCGCCAGGCGCAGAGCCGGCTGAAGATGCTGGAGCGCATGGAGCCGGCGCCGCCGCCGGTGGGCGAATCGGTGCCGAGCTTCGCCTTTCCCGACCCCGGGCCGATGCGCCCGCCGCTGGTGTCGCTGGACGGCGCCGCCGCGGCCTACGGCGACAACCCGCCGGTGCTGACCGGGGTGGAGCTGGTGATCGACACGGACGAGCGCATCGCGCTGCTGGGACGCAACGGCAACGGCAAATCGACCATGGCGCGGCTGATCGCGGGGCGGCTCGCCCCGGCGGCGGGCGAGCGACGCGCCGCGAACGCGCTGCGCATCGGTTATTTCGCCCAGCACCAGAGCGAGGAGCTGGACAGCGATGCCACGCCGCTGGCCCATGTCGCCGCGCGCACCCCGGACTGGCTGCCGGTGCGCCGCCGCGCCCATCTCGGCCGGTTCGGGTTTTCCGGTGACATGGCCAACCTCGCCGTGGGCAAGCTGTCCGGCGGCGAGGTGGCGCGGCTGCTGTTCGCGCTCATCAGCCTGGACGCGCCGCATCTTCTGATCCTCGACGAGCCGACCAACCATCTCGACGTCGAGGCGCGCGACGCCTTCGCAGAGGCGCTCAACGCCTTCCCCGGCGCGGTGGTGCTGATCGCCCATGACGCGCGGCTGATCGAGCTCTGCGCCGAGCGGCTCTATCTCGTCGCCGACGGCGCCTGCGCGCCCTATGACGGCGACATGGACGAGTACCGGCGGCTGGTGCTGTCCGACAGCGCCTCGTCGGGCCGGGAGGGCAACGGCAACGGGGCGCGCCGCCGCGACGGGCCGTCGCGGCGGGACGAACGACGGGCGGCGGCGGAAAAGCGGAGCGGGGCCGCCGCGCTGCGCCGCGCGGTCAAGGACAGCGAGGCCGCGCTGGAAAAGCTGACCGTGCAGCGGACGAGGCTGGAGATGACGCTGGCCGACCCGCAGATCTACGAGAAGGAGCCCGCCCGCCTGCCGCAGCTGCTGCGCGAGCAGGGCGAGCTGATCAAGCGGATCGAGACGGCGGAAGCCAAATGGCTGGCGGCGCAGGAGGCGCTGGAAAAGGAACGGGCGGAGTGACGGCGCCGGGCGGGCGCCGCGAAGCCGGCAAATCGAAGCCGCGGCGGACCGGATGCAGGTTCAAATCCTGCCCCCGCAACCAAGTTCGAGAAAAAGCCTCGTAATCTCAAGTGGTTACGAGGCTTTTTCTTTGTGCCCCGCAACCACTTAAGCAGGGGCTTAGAAAAATCAATGACTTAGCTCTTGGGCTCAAATCGGGCCGCTCGTATTTAGTCGACATTCCGGTACTGACACGTGGCATGAAGACCAGGGCTCTCGAAGCCTGTAATTGATACTCATTCTCAACTGAGTTAAGTTCCGGCTGATCTCGACCGGAGCGTGGGAGACCGCGCTTGGGGATCGTTGACAACATCCGTTGACCAACATCGGACCGAAAACCCAGTGAACGACGAGCCTGCGACCTCGCGGGTCTACCGCACCCACCGGCAGGCGTTGGTGGAGTACGCCTACGGCATCACGGGGAGCCAGTGGCTCGCCGAGGACGTCGTTCAGGAAGCATGGCTCCGCCTGGATGAGGCGCGCAGCCGGCAAGAGATACGCGAACCGCTGCGATATCTCTACCGGATCGTCCGGAACCTCTCCGTCGACATGCTGCGTCGCGACGACCGAGAACGCGTTTATCGCGGGGTCGACCTCGATCTCGCGACGCGGCTCGTCGCCGACGACACGCCGTCGCCCGAGCGGGTGGCCATCGACCGCGAGGATATGCGCCTAGTTGCGGCGGCCTTGGCGGAACTGCCGGAGCGACAGCGCCTGGCGATCGAGATGTACCGGCTGGGCGACTACAAGCTGCGCGAGATCGCGGAACGGCTGGGCGTGTCCGTGTCTCTCGTCCATCATTTGATCGTGGAGGGGATGGCGTACTGCGATCGCCGCCGAAGGGAGGGTCGATGAATTCCAATGGCGACATTGAAAAAAGCGGGCCCAGCCGCGTCGAATCATCATGGCGACCGCAGTAGACACATGTTTGACCGGCTTGTCGAGATGACCCGTGCCACGCGTAGCGGGGTGATCCGTTGACCGCCGAGCTCGAGAGGGCGCGCCGCGAGGCGTCCCGATGGCACATCCTTCTTCACGAGGAGCCGGACGATCCCGACCTGCGCGCACGTTTCGCGCAATGGCACGATTCCGACGTCCGCCATGCGGAGGCGTGGCAGAGCATGAACCGCACGTTTCAGACCATCATCGCCGTCGGCGACGAAAACGATGCTGGTTATCCGCGGGCCGTTACGGATGAGGCGCGAAGCCGTTCCCCCTCGTGGGGCCGCCGGTCGCTCGTCGGCATCGCGACGGCCTGTGTCCTGTTGTTCCTCGCGGTGCAGGTGCCGGAGCTCTTCGTCAGGTTATCCTCCGATTACGCGACCACCGCCGCCGAAACGGAAGAGGTCGTTCTGTCCGACGGCTCGACGGTCCGGCTCGGACCGGAAACCGCCATCGCTGTCGCCTTCACGGACGAGCATCGCGGGGTTCGGCTGTTGTCGGGCATGGCGCATTTCCAGGTCGAGCCCGATTCGGACCGGCCATTCGCCGTTACGGCGAGCGGCGTGACCGCCGCCGTGATGGGCACCGCGTTCGACGTCGGCACACATGGTGGCGGAACCTCGGTCGAGGTGCAGAGCGGACACGTCCGCGTCGCCGGTTCGGACCGCCGTGCGTCCGCGTCAAGGGACCTGCGTGCCGGCGACTGGATCCGCGTGGGCGCGGATGGTCGGATGACGACAGGACACGTCCCGCCCGACTTCGTTGGCGATTGGTGGTCCGGCCGCCTGATGATCCGCGGCCAGACGATTGCCGAGGTCGTCGACCGGATACGGCCGTGGTTCGCGGGGAAGATCGTTCTCCTCGATGGCACGCTCAGTGAGCGCCGCGTGACCGGCGTGTACGATCCCCGCGATCCCGGCACGGCGCTCGAGGCGCTCGTCAGTCCGTACGGCGGCACGGTTACGCGGGTCACTCCCTGGGCTCTTCTCGTATCCGGCGGCTGACGCGGCCAGCTCTTCCGGCCCTTCCCCCAGAAATTCGAACTTTCTTTTGAAAAACGAGGCCGCCCCCGCGTCAAACCCTATACCGATGCGACTGCGTCGCATTCTTAATTTATTGGGGGTAAAAATGGAGAAAGAAGAGAGCCGGCGCCACGGTGTCGGAATGACGTGCCGAACCGCGGCTGCGGCGTTGTGGCTCGCGGTGGCGGGAGCAGCCACTCTGTACGTCGGACCTGCCGTCGCCCAGGCGGCACCGGACGCCCGCGCCGTGCCGTTCGACATTCCCGCGCAGCCGCTGGCGGACGCCCTGATGCGGTTCGGCCAGCAATCGGGGTTGCAGGTCTCGGCGGATAACGAAGCCATCCGGAACGTTCGCTCCAACGCCGTTGCCGGCACCTTTACCCCGTCGCAGGCGCTGCATGCGCTCCTCGCCGGCACTGGCCTCAGATTCCGATTTTCGGGCGCCAACACGGTGACGCTGGAACGGGTAGCGGCTCAAGAGAAGGGGGCGATGCAACTCCGGCCGGTGGTCGTAGAGGGGCAGGCTGGTCCGCCGCGCCAAGCGCAGATCGGGAATCTGCCGCCCCAGTATCCAGGCGGCCAGGTTGCGCGGGGTGGCCGCGTGGGCCTTCTCGGCGACCGCGATGTCATGGATACGCCGTTTAACACCACGAGCTTTACCGCCCAGACGCTGAAAGACCAACAGACGCGCCACCTGGGCGACGTGGCGGATAACGATCCGTCCGTCACCGTCACCCATCCCCGGGGAGGCATCCTCGATTCTTTCTTCATCAGGGGCTTTCCTTTGAACGAGGGGAACTTCGGCGAGATCGCGCTGGATGGCGCGTTCGGGGCCGCTCCTACCTTTCGCGTGTTCAGCGAGTACGTCGAGCGCGTCGAGGTGATCAAGGGGCCTACCGCGCTTCTCAACGGCCTCGCGCCCAACAGCGGTGTCGGCGGCACCATCAACGTGGTGCCAAAGCGGTCCGCCGAGGAGGATTTGACGCGGTTCACCGCCGACTATGAGTCGGATCTACACGGCGGTGGCCATTTCGATGTCAGTCGCCGATTCGGCGCCGATCGCCAGTTCGGATTGCGGTTCAACGGCAGCTATCACAATGGCGATACGGCGATCGATAACCAGTCGAGGGAGGCACCGGTCGGCGCCCTGGCGCTCGACTACCGGGGGGAGAGGCTGCGGGTCACGGTCGACATGATCGCACAGCGCGAAGAGTTCGAGGCGCCGCGGCGTCCTCTGTTCCCGCTGGCCGGCGTCTCCATACCGAGCGCCCCCGATAATCGGAGCAACATACAGCAATCTTGGGAAGAGTCACAGATTGACGACCTGTCCGGCCTCGGTCGTATCGAATACGATCTGTCCGACACGGTGACTCTGTTCGCGGCCGGCGGCGGCGGCAATACGCGTGTCGAGCGCCTTTTCGGGACTCCGCTCATCACCAGTTCGAGCGGCGACGTGAGCGTCACGCCACAGAACTTCATCTTCGACATCGACAGAACGACTGCCGAAGCGGGCGGGCGTGCTCGCTTCGAGACGGCCGCGATCTCCCACGCGGTCACCCTCCAGGCGAACCATTTCCACTCGCGTCTCCATCGTGGCTCCAACGATGGAACGGCGCAGTCGACGAACCTCTTCAACCCCGTTGCTCGGTCCCCGCAGAACGTGCCTGCGCCGTCAAACGTACCCAAAGCTTCCGAAAACGAGTTCATCGGGCTCGCGCTTGCAGACACCCTCTCGATACTGGATGAGCGCGTACAGCTGACGCTCGGCGTGCGCCGGCAACAGGTGGAATCGGAGAATTTCAGTGCGAGTACGGGGGCAGTGACTTCGTCGTCCGACGAGTCGGTCTACACACCTCTGTTCGGCGTGCTCGTCAAGCCGTGGGAGAATGTCTCCCTCTATGCGAACTACATCGAAGGCCTGAGTATCGGCGACACCGCGCCGTCGACCGCGTCTAACGCCGGCGAGACGCTTCCACCGGCGCAGTCCGAACAGATCGAAATCGGGGCCAAGATCGATTTCGGCCGTCTGGGCATGACGCTCAGCGCCTTCCAGATCGAGAAACCATTCGGTCAAACCGAAAGCGGTACACTCATATTCTCGGAGGCCGGAAAGCAACGTAACCGCGGCCTGGAGTTCAATGTGTTCGGGGAAGTGGCACCGGGGCTCAGGTTGCTCGGTGGTGCGACAGTCATCGACGGCGAGCTGACCGAGACCACCGACCCGGCGACGCGCGGAAACACGCCGATCGGCGTACCGTCGCTCCAGGTCAACCTGGGCGCCGAATGGGATACCCCGTTCGCTTCCGGGCTGACGCTCACGGGCAACCTGCTCTACGCAGGCGATCAATACGTGAATGCAGCGAATACGCAGGAGATCCCGTCCTGGACACGGGTCGACCTCGGCGCCCGCTACCGCACGACAATCGCGGAGACGCCCCTCACGTTCCGCGCCACCGTCCAGAACGTGCTCGATAACGATTACTGGGCCGGAGTCGCCAGTTTCGGGACCCTGGCGCAGAGCACACCCCGTACCTTCCTGTTCTCGGTCACGACGGATTTCTGACGATAGCTCACGGGCGATGAGACGGCTGTTCTACCCGCTCCATCTCTATCTCGGTCTCGTGGCGGGCGCGCTTTTTGTCCTCCTTGGGCTCACCGGAAGTCTGCTGGTCTTCTACCATGCGATCGACGAGACGCTTAACCCTTTGGAGGCGACCTCGCAATCAAGCGGGCCGCCGCGTCCGCTCAGTGAAATGCTGGCGGCCGTGGCGCGCGTCCGGCCGCACGATCCGCCGCCGTTCCGGATCCTCATGCCGCGCCACGCGGCAGGCGTCGTCGAAGTCTGGGCAGCTATCCCCGAAGAGGACGGTGGCGGCTACCGCGTGACGACCGTCGATCCCGCGAGCGCCGCCGTCCTAGGCACGCGGGACTGGGGCGGATCGTTGGCGACGTTCGTCTACCGGCTGCACGCCACCTTGTTCCTGGGGGAGGCCGGCAAGACCGCGGTCGGGGTGATCGGCCTCCTCGTGCTCATGTCGATCATCACCGGCATCGTCCTCTGGTGGCCGAAAACGGCTCAGTTCTCGCAAGCCTTCACCATCCAGTTCGGCATGCGTGGATACAGACGGTATATTGAGTTGCACAAAGCTCTCGGCCTATACACGGGACTGGTCCTGCTCGTGATCGCCTTCTCGGGTGTCTCTATCGTCTTCCCTCGACAGGTGAAAGCACTCGTAGAAGCCATCCTCCCTGTCGCCGAGACGCCGACCCCGCCGGAGTCGAGCGTTCTGAGTGGCGCTCTTCCCATCGGGCCGGATCGCGCGGTCTCCGTTGCCCGAAGGGTGTTTCCCGCAGCGACGCTGAAGCGCGTGGTTCTGCCAGGAGGGCCGCGCGGCGCTTACGTCGTCAGCTTGCGCCAGCGGGGCGAGGTGCAAGAGAGCTATGGCCAAAGTTCGAGCTCCGTCGCGGTCGACCAATACTCCGGCGAGGTGCTTGCTGTGCGCGATTACCACCGACTTCCCGCCGGCGACCGCTTCCTCGCATGGCTATTCCCGCTGCACAACGGCGAAGCGCTCGGGCAGACCGGCCGCTGGACTGTCTTTGTCGCCGGCTTCGTCCCGCTCGTCCTCTATGTCACCGGTTTGGCGCTCTGGTGGGCCAAACGCAAGGCGCGACGGCGCAACTGAATCAAAAATGCGGCGTTGCGCCTCGCCAGGTTGCGAATGACTGTACTTGCGATGGCATCCGGGGACGCAGCATCGACATTACCCCTCCTCGAGGCAGGGCGGGTGAGGAGCCTGATTGCTTCCCGACGGCGTTTAGACGCCAATCCGTTGAGGCGGAAGCTTGTGGCCGTGCTCTTCCGCCCAGACATGCATCGCCCAAAGAATGTCTTTGAGCGTCATGCCTAGGGGCGAGAGGCGGTATTCGACACGGGGCGGTATCTCCTTGTAGTCCCGGCGCTCGACCAGCCCCGTTTCCTCCATTTCACGCAACTGCTTTGCCAGGGTCCGGTGCGTGATGCCGGACAGCTCCCGCTGAAGCTGGTTGAACCGCTTCGTGCCTTCGAACAACTGGTGGATAATCATGACCTTCCACCGGCCCGCTATAACACTGAGCGTAACCTCAACTGGGCACGAGACATTCTTCTTCGTCATGCGTTGTTCCACGGTATCCTGAAGGACCGTACTTTTTCTTGGTACATACGAGCCCAAGATACCGTTAAGGCGCGCGAAAGTGAATGACTTCGCGCGGCACTACAAACGCAGCGGGTCCGCAAGGAGGGCCGGAGCATGAAGAAGGTCTCAAGAGTTTACCGCGCAGCCGAAGCGCATTGGGTTGGCGATGGATTCCCGGTGCGGACGATGTTTTCGTACAACACGCACGGCTCTGATATCAGCCCGTTCCTGCTGCTCGACTATGCCGGCCCGGCTAAATTTCCGCCTTCGTCAAAGCCACGCGGCGTGGAGCAGCACCCGCATCGTGGGTTCGAGACCGTGACCATCGTCTATCAGGGCGAGGTCGAGCACCGCGACACGGCCGGCAACCAGGACCGCATCGGCCCCGGAGACGTGCAGTGGATGACCGCGGCGAAGGGCATCCTGCATGAAGAGATGCACGGGCGTGCCTTCACGGAGGCGGGCGGCACGCTTGAAATGGTGCAGCTCTGGATCAACCTGCCCGCGAAGGACAAGATGTCCGCACCGCGCTATCAGGAGATCACTGACGCGACGATCCCTGCCGTGAAGCTCGGCGCCGACGGGAGCATCGCGCGGATCATCGCCGGAGAGTATGATGGCGCGAAAGGCCCGGCGCGAAGCTTTACACCCATCAGCCTGTGGGATTTGCGCCTCAAGACGGGCAGCCGGACGGAGCTGAGGCTGCCCGCGGGCTTCACCACGCTGCTGCTCGTTCTGAAGGGGAAGGTCCTAATGAACGACAGTGAAGCGGCCTGCACGGCCGAGCTGGCGCTGTTCGAGCGCGAGGGTGAGCGTATTGCCCTAGAAGCGCGCGAGGAATCGACCATTCTCGTGATGAGTGGCCAGCCGATCGAGGAGCCGGTCGTAGGCTACGGCCCCTTTGTTATGAACACGCGTGAAGAAATCAGCCAGGCCATGGCTGATTTCCGGGCCGGCCGTTTCTAGCGTGCCCTGCGTGATACCAAAACCTGACTAATGGAGGCAAATGCCATGTACGACAAGAAAGCCGTTGATAAGAACAAGTGGATGATCGATCCGGATGACGCCGTTCTGTTGTTGATCGACCATCAGAGCGGGCTGTTCCAGCTTGTAAGGGATATCGACCAACCCGTCCTGCGCTCACATGTGAGCGCGCTCGCGAAGGTCGCGCATCTCGCCAAGATCCCGACCTTCACCACTGCCTCGGTCCCCGATGGGCCGAACGGGCCGTTGATCCCGGAGATTCACCAGTACAATCCCGATGCGGAATACATCCCGCGAACCGGCCAGATCAATGCCTGGGACAATCCCGCCTGGGTGGAAGCAATCGAGAAGACCGGACGCAGGACGCTCCTGATGGCCGGCACGCTCACTAGCGTTTGTATGTCATTCCCCACGCTCAGCGCCCTCGTCGCCGGCTACAAGGTTTTCACGATCGTGGACGCCTCCGGCAACTGGAGCCAAATGGCGACCGACATCACGCTCGCCCGCGTCGTCCAGGCCGGAGCGATGCCGATCGACACGTATGCGATCCTCGCCGAGATCATGAGCACGTGGAACCGTCCCGATGCAATGGACTTTGCGGCGGTCATGGTTGACCACATTGTGCCGCGCTATCGGGCGCTGATGGAAAGCTACGACAAGGCGCAGAACGTGGAACGGACCGGCCGGGAAACCAAGCTGGACCTTCTGGAAGGTGCCCAAGCGAAGACTCCGGCATGACGGGGAGCACAATGCCTGTCGGGCATCTGATGCGCTGGTCTCTGCGGATGGACAAGAGTACCGGCTATGACGCCACCGCGAGCTATACGGAAGCAGCGGACGTGCCCGGTCCGCTGCTTCCCTTTGTGTGAAGCGAACGCGATGAGGTCAGCCAGGTTGGGATGGACGCCGTTGTGACGACGCTCATTGGTCTGTCCGGAAGTCTGCGCAAGGGGTCCTTCAACGCCGCCCTCCTGCGCGCGGCGGCGACGCTTGCGCCCGAGGGGGTTGATCTGACGATCGGAACAATCCACGGCATCCCCCTTTACGACGCGGACCTCGAAACCGGTGAGGGCATTCCGGAACCCGTCGAGGCACTCAAGGACATGATTGCGAACGCCGATGGGCTGCTTCTCGCAACGCCGGAGTACAACAATTCGATACCCGGCGTTTTCAAGAACGCCATTGACTGGCTGTCGCGGCCGCCCGCCGATATTCCGCGGGTCTTCGGTGGCAGGCCGGTCGCCGTCATGGGCGCCTCTCCGGGCGGTTTCGGCACCGTACTCAGCCAGAACGCATGGCTCCCCGTGCTGCGCACACTCGGCACGAAGCCGTGGTTCGGCGGGCGCCTTCTGGTTTCGCGCGCCCAAGGCGTCTTCGATGAGGCCGGCGCGATCACCGACGAAACGGTCAGGCAGCAGCTTTGCCAGTTCGTCCACGGCTTCGCACAGTTCGTCCGCTCATCCGCCGGCCGAACCGTATGAGCGAAAGGTCGTGAGCAATGCTCGATCTGGTTATCGACGCGCGGCGTCACGCTTCCGCTATGTCGTCGCCGCCTTTTTGTGCCTGGTCGGCCTAAAACTGCTGTTCTTCCCGTCGGCTGCCTGAGAGTCTGTCAACGCCTGCTCATTGTACGTGTCGATCTTAGTTTCTGCTTTGAATGGCCAACGCGTGAAAGAGCAGGTTAAGGTGGTTGCGAGCCCCCGCAACCAACTTCAGGGATTTCAAGATCCGCCCTACTGGGGCTGCTTTCTTGTTTGTACGGCAAGCCAGTCGCGAGGATCGCGGGCGGTCGACGATCACACGTCCTTCTTCGCCCAGCCGCCGCCGTCGGTCTGCTGCCAGTAGGTGAGCGCGTGGCCGGCGGCCTTCGCCGCGCGCCAGCGGTCGCGGGCCGCCGCCACCGCCGCCGGGTCGTTGCCGTCGAACATGTCGAGGCAGCGCTCGAACGCGGCCATCTCCGAGACGGTGGCGCCGTCGGTCAGCACCACGATCTGGGCGCCGTTGGGGTTCTCGTCCTCGGCCGTCAGCCAGACCGGCTGCCTCGCCGCCTCGCCCTCGCGCACGGTGCCGTGCGGCAGGAAGGAACCCTGGTCGTAGGTCCACAGCGCCGCGTTCAGCACGGCGACGCGCTCGTCCGATCCGGCGATGACGATGGCGCGCTTGCCGGCCTCCAGCGCCTTTTCCAGAATCTTCGGTAGTGCCCGATCCAGCGGGGTGCGGGTGAGGTGATAGAAGCCGATTTCCGTCATTCCGACATACCCGGTAACACCCGGCCATACGACCGCCCAAATCTCTGATTTACATAACGTATTGCACTACCTTATTCGTAATTGTCGGCCACGAGGCGGTCGAGCAGGCGTACGCCGAACGCGGTTCCGCCCTTGGGCACTACCGGCAGGTCGCGGGTGGCCCAGGTGACGCCGGCGATGTCCAGATGCGCCCAGGCCACCCCGTCCTGCACGAAGCGCTGCAGGATCTGGGCCGCGGTGATCGAACCGCCGTCGCGCCCGCCGACATTCTTCATGTCGGCGATGTCGGAGCGCACCTGGCGGTCGTAGTCCGGCCCCAGCGGCATCCGCCACAGCGGCTCGCCCACCGCCTTGCCCGCCGCGATCAGGCGGTCGGCCAGCGCGTCGTCATTGGCGAACAGCCCGGCATGGTGATAGCCCAGCGCGATGATGATCGCGCCGGTCAGGGTGGCGAGGTCGATCATCGCCTTCGGCTTGAACCTCTCCTGCGCCCACCACATCGCGTCGGCCAGGACCAGCCTGCCCTCGGCATCGGTGTTGATGACCTCGATGGTCTGGCCGGACATGGTCGTGACCACGTCGCCCGGGCGCTGCGCGTTCGACGACGGCATGTTCTCCACCAGCCCCACCACGCCAACGGCGTTCACCTTCGCCTTGCGCGCGGCCAGCGCCCGCATCAGCCCGATGACCACCCCGGCGCCGCCCATGTCCCACTTCATGTCCTCCATGTTCGCCGCCGGCTTGATGGAGATGCCGCCGGTGTCGAAGGTCACGCCCTTGCCGATGAAGGCGACGGGGCGCCTGTTCTTCGCCTTCGGCGCGCCGTCCCAGCGCATGGCGACGAGGCGCGGCTTCTGGGCGCTGCCCTGCGCCACGCCGAGCAGCGAGCCCATGCCGAGCTTCGCCATCTGCTTCTCGTCCAGCACCTGCACCTTGACGCCGAGCTTCGTCAGCGTGCGGCACTTCGCCGCCAGGCTGACGGGGAAGATCACATTGGCCGGCTCGCTGACCAGGTCGCGGGTCATGAACACGCCCTCGGCCACCTTGCCCATCGGCCCGTAGGCGGCGCGCGCCGCCGCGTCGTCCCGCGTCATGACGGTGACGGCCTTCAGCGCCGGCTTGTCGTCGGACTTTTCCCTGGTACGGTACTTGTCGAACCGGTAGCTGCGCAGCACCGCCCCGAGCGCCACGTTCGCCGCGAGATCTGCTGCCTTCAGCGGTGTGTCCCTGACCGCGTCGGCCACGATATTCGCGGACGGATCCGCCGATGCGCCCAGCGCGGCGACGATCGCTCCCCCGAGCCCCTGCGCGGCAACGGCGTCCAGCGCGGCCGGCTTGCCGGTTCCCACCAGGACGATGCGGCTGGCCTTGACCGACGCCGGCGACAGCACGGTCAGCGTGGCCGCGTGGGCGCCCTTGAACCGGCTGGACGCCATCGCCCGGCCGATGGCCCCGCCGGTCGCCTTGTCGAGGCGTTCGGCCGCGGGCGAGAGTGCGCCGCCCTCGGCGACGAAGACGCAGAGCGCGCCGGTCCGGTCGAGCGCAGGCTTCGCGAAGCTGATTCGCATGATGGCATCCCCTGAAGTGAGTTCGCGTGAATCTGTGGTGTTACGCAATCTAGCAATGCGGCGCGCAAATGAAAGGGCCGATTCGCCGGGTCCGGCCCGCCTGTAGCCCGACTCGGCGCGCTTTGCTATGGTCGCGGCTGTTCGCGCCCACCTGCCGGCCCACCCATGCCAAACGCCATCGCCCGCTATCTGCCCGATGCGACGGACCTGATCGGTCTGGGCGCGGTGCTGGCCTGCGCGTTCGCCGTCCACATGGTCGGCTGCGCTCTCGCCGGCCGCAAGCGGATGGGCGAAGGCGGGCTGATTTACGGCTGGGCGGCGGTCAGCCTGCTGTTCACGACGCTCAGCGTCGTCGCCCACGTTCCTTTCACCTGGATCGCGCTGCTGTTCGCGGCGGCGGCGGTTGCCGCGGCGGCGACGCTGCTGGTGCGCGAGCGGGGCCTGGGCGACGCCTCGCCGCTGCGCGTCCTCCTGCTGAGCCTGCCGCTGCTCCTCCTGGTCGCCGGCATGACGCCGACACAGTGGGACGAAATGACCCACTGGCTGCCGAACGCGCGCTACCTGATGGAGCATGACAGCTTCCCCCGCGCCGGCCTTCCGGCGAGTCCCTCGGTGATGCCGGGCTATCCGCATGGGCTGACCCTGTTGATGTACATGGCGAGCCGCCTGGCGGGGCGTCTGATCGAGAATTCGGGGGCGTTGTTCAACGTCCTGCTGCTGCTGAGCGCGGGGCTGCTGACAGTCCGCGCCCTGCGCGGCGCGCTGGCCCGCCGCGACGAGACCGCGCACGTCAAGCTCGGCCTTTCCGCACCGTTCGCCGAGGCGACCGGCTGGGGCTTTGCCGCGCTGGCGGTCGTCTCCGTAATCATGCTGAATCCGACCTTCGTGCAGAAGATCGTGTTCACGTCCTATGCCGACGTGTCGACCGGCGTCGCGCTCGGCTTCACGGCGGCGCTCGGCTGGATGATGCTCAACGCGATCGCCGCCGGCGAGACGGACCGCACCCGCGCCCTCGCGTGGCAGATGGGGCTCGCCGCCACCGCACTGCTCAACATCAAGCAGGTCAACGTCGTGCTGCTTGCGGCTACGCTGGCCGGGATGGGACTGGTCGCGCTGCGCGATTCCCGGATCGGGCTGCGGCCGCTGCTGCGCCAGGCGGCGCGCATCCTCGTACTGCCCGCCGCGATCTATCTGCTGTGGCGGATTCAGCTCTCGACCCAGGCGACGTCGGGCGAGTTCTCGGTGCAGCCGGTCGACAAGTGGCTGCTGCACATGATCCCGGAGACGCTGGCGCTGATGGGGCTGATCCTCGCCAAGAAGGGAGCCTATCTGGCGCTGATGCTGGCGGCGGTGGCTTTCGGCGCGCGGGGGCTGTGGCGCATGCGCGACGAGTTCGACCGGCTGGCGCTGATCACGGCCACCCTGTTCGTCGGCTACAACGCCTTCCTGCTGTTCACCTACGTCACCGGGGCCTTCGGCGAATACGGGGCGCGCCACGCGCTGTCCTACTGGCGCTATAACACCCATCTCGGAATTGTCGGGCTTGTGTTCGGCGCCTGCGGCATCGCGCTGCTCTGGCGGCGCTACGTCATGCAGCACTACCGGCCCCGGCTCGCATGGCTCGTGATCGCGCTGGTGGTAGTGCTGCCGCTGGCGCTCGCCTACAAGGTCAGGTTCGACCTCGACAAGCGGTATGTCTACGTCCACCGCGTCGCCGCTGAGATCAGCCGCATGCTCAGCCCCGCCGAGCGGCTTCTGGTGCTGGATGCACGCGACGACGGACAGTATCAGGTGATCCTGCGCTACGGGATGTACGGTTCGGCGAAGATCGCGGGCGAGATCAACGCCTTCCACCGACCGATCGCGGATTCGCTCCGCCGCGGCCTGAACGCCGAACCGTCCCCGACCCACGTCTGGGTGCACGATCCGGTGCCCGAAGCCGAGACCGTGCTCGGAGTACCGCTGCCTGCCGGTTCGTCGTACCTTTTGCAGCGACGCAACGGGGGCTGGCGCATCGTCGAATCATGGCCTCATCCGGCCGATACGCGCTGACCGGATCCGCCGGGGGAACATCCATGCCGAACCGCATCGCCGTGCTGCTGCCCTGCCATAACGAGGAAGTCGCGATCGAAGACGTGGTGCGGGCCTTCCGGGCGGCACTACCGGACGCCGCCATATATGTCTACGACAACAACTCGACCGACGGCACGGCAGCCCGCGCCGCCGGGGCCGGCGCGGTCGTTCGCCACGAATCGCTGCGCGGCAAGGGCAACGTCGTGCGGCGCATGTTCGCCGACGTCGACGCGGACATCTATGTCATGTGCGACGGCGACGGCACCTACGATGCCGCCGCGGCCCCGGCGATGATCGCGCGGCTGGCGGCGGAGCGGCTCGACATGGTGGTCTGCGCGCGCATCGCGGACGCGGATGCCGCCTACCGGACGGGCCATCGGTTCGGCAATTTCACGCTCACGGCGGTGGTCGGCCGGCTGTTCGGCTCGCGCTTCACGGACATGCTGTCCGGTTACCGGGCGTTCTCGCGCCGCTTCGTCAAGTCGTTCCCGGCGCTGGCTTCGGGCTTCGAGATCGAGACGGAGCTTACGGTGCACGCGCTGGAGCTGAAGATGCCGGTGGGCGAGATCGAGGCGCCGTATGCGTCGCGACCGGAAGGCTCGGCCAGCAAGCTCAGCACCTGGTCCGACGGGCTGCGGATTCTCGCCGCCATCCTGTTCCTGTTCAAGGAGGTGCGCCCGTTCCGTTTCTTCGGCGCTATGTCCCTGCTGCTCGCGCTGGCCGGGATTATCCTCGCCTATCCCCTTGTGGCGACCTATCTGGCCACCGGGCTGGTGCCGCGGCTGCCGACCGCCGTGCTGGTCACCGGCATCATGCTGCTGGCGTCCATGGCGCTGGTCTGCGGCATTATCCTGGACACCGTCAGCCGCGGCCGGCGCGAGGCCAAGCGGCTGCGCTACCTGGCGCTGAACCCGGTGCGTAACGAAACGGACCCCGGGTAGGGACGGAATCCCGCGTCGCGCCCCGGTTTTCCGACAGCTTTCCTATGACACCGCGCATGCGACTGTCTATAGTATGTGCCGTGAAGCGGGTGGACAGATACATCTTGCGGCAGCTGCTGGTGGCCACGGTGTTCATCACCGTGACGCTGACCTGCGTGGTATGGCTGACGCAGTCGCTTCGCTTCGTCGAAATGATCGTCAACCGCGGCCTGTCGGCGCCGCTTTTCGTCTACCTCACCCTTCTGCTGCTGCCGACCTTTCTCAGCGTCATCATGCCGGTCGCCGTCTTCGCGGCCACGCTGTTCACTTACAACAAGCTGCTGATCGACAGCGAACTCCTGGTGTTGCGCGCCGGGGGTCTGGGCCCGTTCGCCCTGGGCCGCCCGGCACTGATCATGGCGACCCTTGTCACCGTCATCTGCTACGCGATCACGCTCTATTTCATGCCGGCCTCGTTCCGCGAGTTCAAGGACCTGCAATACACGCTGCGCAACGCCTATCCGTCGGTGCTGCTGCAGGAAGGGGTGTTCAACAACATCTCGGACGGGCTGACCGTCTATGTCCGCGAGCGTTCGGCGGGGGGCGAGCTTCATGGCATCATCGTGCACGATTCCCGCAACGAGCAACAGCCGGTGACGATGATGGCGGAGGACGGCGCCATCGTGACTGGCGAGCGTGGGCCGCGGGTGGTCATGGGGACCGGCAACCGGCAGGAAATCAGCGAGAAGGACGGCCGCCTTTCGCTGCTCTATTTCGACCGCTATACCTTCGACATCGGCGACACCGACAAGCCCGGCGAGGTTCGCTGGCGCGAGCCGCGTGAGCGCTTCCTGGACGAGCTGCTCTTCCCCCGGGAGCAGGAAAGCACGCTGTTCAGCTTCCAGAAGTTCCGTATGGAGGCCCATCACAGGCTTGCAGGGCCGCTGCTGCCCCTGGCCTTCACCCTGGTCGCGCTGGCGTTGCTGCTGCACGGCGACTTCGACCGTCGAGGCCAGACATGGCGCATCCTCGCCGCAGTCGGCGTGGTCGTCGTGATCGAATCGGCGATGCTCGGCTTCAAGAACATCGGCGAGAAACTGCCGGCGACGGTGCCGATGATGTACCTCACGCCGCTGCTGCCTGTCGTGGCGGCATCATGGGCGCTGGCCTCGGGACGGCGGCGGCGCCGCGGTTCCCTCGCCGCGCGCGCCGCCTAGGCGCGGCCCGGACGTCCGCATGCTCCGCGTCAAACCCACCTTCTCGGCCTATGTCAGCCGCCAGTTCCTGCTGTGGAGCGGCGGCATTTTCCTGACGCTGGTCGCCCTGATCGCGCTGTTCGACATGATGGAACTGCTGCGGCGCACCGCCAGCGAGGAAGCCGTGACGCTGATCCAGGTCGTCGCGATGACGCTGTTCAAGCTGCCGCATCTGGCGATGAAGGCGGCGCCTTTCGCGATGCTGTTCGGCGGGATGATGGCGTTCTGGCGCCTCAACCGGCATCACGAGTTGGTGGTCGCCCGCGCCTCCGGCATGTCGGCATGGGAGCTGCTGACGCCCGCCATTGCCCTGGCAGTGGTGATCGGTATCGTCAAGGTGACGCTGTTCAGTCCGCTGGCGTCGGCGATGCTGCTGCGCTTCGAACGGATGGAAACGGTGCTGATCGAGGGCAAGCCGAACCTCGCGTCGCTGTCCGGCAGCGGGCTCTGGCTGCGCCAGTCGACGCAGGACGGCCACTACATCCTGCATGCACGCGCGATCCGCACGGAGGAGATGGCGCTGAACGACGTCATCGTCTTCAATTTCGAAGGGTCCGACAGGTTCATCGGGCGGATCGATGCCGCCACCGCGGTGCTGGGCGCGGGCACCTGGCGTCTGCACGATGCGCGGCTGAGCACGGCGGGCGGCGGTTTCGAGACGTTGCCGAGCCTGCACATCGCGACGGACCTCACCCGCGAGAATATCCAGGACAGCTTCGCCAAGCCCGAAACCCTCTCCTTCTGGGCCCTGCCGGGCTTTATCGAGGTGCTGGAGAATGCGGGATTCTCCGGTCTGCGGCATCGGCTCTACTGGTATTCGCAGCTCGCCGACCCGCTGCTGCTCTGCGCCATGGTCATGCTGGCTGCGGTCTTCACGCTGCGCCCGGTGCGCCGCGGCGGCGCGGTCGCCGTTCTGGGGCTGGGGGTCGGCACCGGCTTCCTGGTGTATTTCGCCTCGGATGTCGTCTACGCGCTCGGACTGTCGGCGCGCGTGCCGCTGGTGCTCTCCGCCTGGAGCCCCGCCGTCGTCGGCTGTCTGATTGGCGCCGCGCTGCTGTTCCATCTGGAAGACGGTTGACAGCCGGTGCGCAGGTTCGCGGTCATTCTGCCCTTTCTGGCGGTTCTGCTCCAGGGGCCGGCCCCGCCGGCGCTGGCCCAGACGGCTGCGCCCGAATCGGCCCGGCCCGACGCGCCGGAACAGGGGCCCGTGCTTTTCAGGGCCGACCGCGTCAACCACGACCGGGAGCTGGGCATCGTCGTCGCCACGGGCAACGTAGAGATGACGCACGGCGACCGCACGCTGCTCGCCGACACGGTCAGCTACAACCAGCGCCGGAACCTGGTGACGGCGACAGGTCACGTGTCGCTGCTTGAGCCGACGGGCGACGTGCTTTTCGCCGACCATGTCGAGCTCACCGACGACTTCAAGGACGGCATCATCGAGAACCTCCGCGTGCTGATGTCCGACGACGCGCGCATCGCGGCCGTCGGCGGACGCCGCACCGGCGGCAACATCACCGAGATGCGCAACGCCGTCTATTCGCCCTGCCGCACCTGCGCGGGACGCACCACCGGCACGCCCATCTGGCAGATCAAGGCGGTGAAGATCGTCCACAACCAGAAGGAACAGATCGTCGAATACAACGACGCCTTCATGGAGTTCTTCGGCGTGCCGGTCGCCTATACGCCGTACCTGTCGCACCCAGATCCGACGGTGAAACGCAAGAGCGGCGTCCTGGCGCCGAGCTATGGCGGGGATTCGGAGCTGGGCGTGACGCTGCAGGTTCCCTACTACCTGAACATCGCGCCCGACAAGGACGCGACGCTGCGCCCGACGATCACGACCAACGAGGGGCTGGTCATGGCCGGCGAGTACCGCCAGCGCTTCACCGACGGCAAGCTGAAGCTGGATGCCAGCGGCACTCACGGCAGCAAGAACGGCGGCGAGGACGGCTTCCGGGGCCATTTCTTCGGCGATGCGGATTTCGACCTGAACAACACCTGGCGCACCGGCGGGCAGGTCCGGCTCGCCTCCGACGACACCTATCTTCAGCGTTACGACATCGATTCCACGGACGTGCTCGAGAACCGGCTGTTCGTCGAGGGGTTCCGCGGACGCAGCTACGCCCAGGTCGAGGGATATCACTGGCGCGGCCTGCGCCAGAACGACGATCCGTCCACCACCCCGGTCGTCGCGCCGCTCGCCAATTTCAACTTCCTCGGAGAGCCGGGCGACGGCGGCGGTCGATGGGAAATGGACGCCAATATGCTGGTGCTGACCCGCACCGGCGGGACGGACAGCCGCCGCCTTTCGCTGACGTCGGGCTGGCGTCTGCCGCACATCGCGCGCAGCGGCGAGGTCTACAGCCTGTGGGCCACGCTGCAATCCGACGCCTATCTGGTCGACGACGTCCAGGAGCCTGGAAAAGCGACGGGCGACACGTCGTCGGGGCTCGCGGGCCGCCTGTTTCCCCGGATCGGCATGGACTGGCGTTATCCGTTCGCCAGTCACTCCGCCCGCTACACGCAGGTGGTCGAGCCGGTCGTCGGCGTCGCCCTGAGCCCGAACGGCGGTAATCCGGACGACATACCGAACGAGGACAGCCAGGATTTCGAATTCGACGATACCAACCTGCTGAGCGCCAACCGCTTCACCGGGCTCGACAGGGTGGAAGGCGGACAGCGACTCTACTACGGGATGCGCTTCGGCGTATACGGCGGCGCCGGCGGCGCCAGCAGCGTCTTCGTCGGCCAGAGCTACCGGCCGCGCACCGACGACACCTTCGCGGAGGGATCGGGGCTCAGCGATCATTTCTCCGACATCGTCGGCAGCGTGCAGATCAAGCCGCTCAATTTAGTCGATCTGGATTACCGGTTCCGGCTGGACAAGGACGACCTGACGCCGCGGCGCAACGAGGTGCAGTTCTCGATCGGGCCGCCGGCGCTGAGGGTTACCGGCAACTATCTTTTTGTCGATCAGGGCACGGTTGACAGAGAGTTCGGCACGCGAAGCGAAATTTCGGGCATGATATCGTCCCAGATCACGCGCGACTGGCGGTTTGCGGTGTTCACGCGACGCGACCTCGAGGACGACAGCACGCTGAACCACGGCTTCCAGCTGACCTATCTCTGCGACTGCTTCACCGCCCACCTGAGCTTCGTGCGCACCTTCACCCAGGACCGCGACGTGCGGCCCAGCGACACTATCCTGCTGCGGCTGGTGTTCAAGAATCTCGGCGAGGTTGAAACGGCGGGCTGACCGGCTGTCTTCGCGCGGGGAAAGTCCGGCCCGATTGCCCGCGCCCCGCCGGACGCGTTATAGTCCCGGTTCGCGAGGCGGCGACTGTTCCCCCTCCGATATGGCACGGAACTGCGAAAAACGGGTTCATGCGACTTATTCTGAGCTTCCTGCTTGTCTCGATGCTCGCTGCGGCCGGCAACCCGGCCGCAGCACAGCGCGTTCAGCGGATCGCAGCCATCGTCAATGACGAGGTGGTGTCGGTCTATGATCTGGAATCGCGGATGCATCTCATCATCGCGTCCTCGGGGCTCCAGCCCACCGAACAGCTTCGTGAACGGTTGACGCGGCAGGTTCTGCGCGGGCTGGTCGACGAGCGGCTACGCCTGCAGGAGGCGAAGCGACGGAACGTTCCGGTGACCAGCAGCAATCTCGAGCGGGCAATCACGCTGATCGAGGAGCAGAACAGGCTGTCCAAGGGCGGGCTGGACGAGTTCATGAAGAGGAACGGAATTCCCCGCGACACGATGATGGACCAGCTCCGCGCCCAGATCGCCTGGAGCAAGCTGGTGAACCGGCAGTTGCGGCCGCGAATCACCATCGGCGACGACGAAATCGACGAGACGCTCGCGCGGATCAAGGAACGACAGGGCGAGCTGGAGTACCGTATTTCGGAGATCCTGCTGACCGTAGACCGGCCCGAGCAGGACGCGGAGATACGCCGCACCGCCGGGCGACTGGTGGACGAGCTGCGCAAGGGCGCCCGCTTCGCCGCCGTGGCGCAGCAGTTCTCCCAGGCCGCAAGCGCCTCCACCGGGGGCGATCTCGGCTGGATCCAGGCGGGCGCTCTCGGCGACGAGCTTGCGAAACGCGTCCCCGCCATGAAGGAAGGCGAAATCGTCGGTCCGTTCGCGACGCCGGGCGGGCTTCAGGTCATTCGCCTGGACGGCAAGCGGCGCGCGCATGAGGCGTCGGAGGACGACGTCTCGGTGACGCTGAACCAGATCATGCTGCCACTGGCCCGCGACGCCTCGCCCGAAACGCTGGAAGCGCAGACCGATCTTGCCCGGACGATTTCCGCGACCGTCTCCGGCTGCACCGACCTGGCGCGGACGGCGAGGGAAGCCAGCATTCCGGGGTCGCCGGAACTCGGCAAGCTGCGGCTGCGCGACCTTTCGCCCACCATCCGCAGCGCGATCCAGGGGCTTGCGGTGGGCAAGCCGAGCGAACCGGTGAAGACCCCGGTCGGCATCGCCGTGCTGATGGTCTGCGACCGCGAGGAGCCGGGCAACGCCCTGCCCAAGCGCGAGGAGATCGAGCTCAGGCTGCTGGAAACCCGGCTCGGCATGATGGCCCGCCGCTACATGCGCGACCTCAGAAATGCCGCGGTCGTCGACCTTCGGGTATGAACGCGCGCCGCACCATGCCGCCGCTCGCACTGACGATGGGTGAGCCCGCGGGCATCGGCGGCGAGATCGCGCTGATGGCCTGGCGGTCGCGCGCGGATGCCGTGCCGCCGTTTTTCCTGATCGACGATCCGGACCGCATAGAGACGCTCGCCGAACTCACCGGGCTCGACGCAAGGGTCGAACGGATCGCGGAGCCAGAGGATGCCGCCGCGGTGTTTCCGCGCGCGCTGCCCGTCCTGCCGGAGAGACTGCCCGCAGCCGTCGATCCGGGCCGCCCTTCCGCCGCCAACGCGCCGGCCGTGATCCGCGCCATCGACCGCGCCGCCGGCTTCGCCCGAAGCGGCCGCGCCGGCGCGATGGTCACCAACCCGATTCACAAGACGACGCTTTACGACGCCGGGTTCGAGCATCCCGGCCACACCGAGTATCTCGCCGCGCTGGCTGGTCTCGACGCGCCTTCGGTGATGATGCTCGCCTGCGACGAACTCCGCGTCGTGCCGGTGACCGTCCACCTGTCCCTGCGCGCGGCGATCGAGGCGCTGGACGCGGACGCCATCGTCCATTGCGGCCGGGTCACGGCCGCCGCGCTGAAAGCCGATTTCGGCATCGAACGGCCTCGCCTCGCCGTCGCCGGGCTCAACCCGCATGCCGGCGAGGACGGCCATATGGGACGCGAGGAGATCGACATCGTCGCCCCCGCCATCGCCCGGCTGCGCGAGGAGGGGATCGCCGTATCCGGTCCCGCACCGGCCGACACGCTGTTCCACGCAGCCGCCCGCGCCGGCTATGACGCGGTGCTCTGCATGTATCACGACCAGGCGCTGATCCCGCTGAAGACCATCGATTTCGCCGGTGGCGTCAACGTGACGCTGGGCCTGCCCTTCGTGCGCACCTCCCCCGACCACGGCACGGCCTTCGCCATTGCCGGGACCGGCACCGCCAGCCCCGAAAGCCTGATCGCCGCGCTGCGCATGGCCGACCGCATGGCGCGCTGCCGGGCGGGCGCGGCGACGAAGGGCCGCGCTGTTGCCTGACCCGGCGGCCGGCGCACCGCTGCCGCCGCTGCGCGAGGTCATCGCCCGTCACGGTATCGCCGCCCGCAAGGCGCTGGGCCAGCATTTCCTGTTCGACCTGAACCTGACGCGCCGCATCGCCCGGGAAGCTGGCGATCTCGGCGGCGCTACCGTGGTGGAGATCGGCCCCGGGCCCGGCGGGCTGACCCGGGCGCTGCTGGAAGCCGGGGCGGGACGGGTCGTCGCCATCGAGCGCGATGCGCGCTGCCTCGCCGCGCTGGCCGAGCTGGAAGCCGCCTTTCCCGGCCGATTGTACGTGATCGAGGGCGACGCGCTGGAGATCGACGCCGCGGAGGCCGGCGGCGACGATGGCGCCCCGCGCCACATCGTCGCCAACCTGCCCTACAACATCGGCACGCCGCTGCTCATCGCCTGGCTGCGCCAGGCGGAAAGGTTCGCCTCGATGACGCTGATGTTCCAGAAGGAGGTGGCGGAACGGCTCTGCGCGCAACCACGCGGATCGGCCTACGGACGGCTGGCCGTCATCACCCAGTGGCGCTGCGAGGCGCGCATCGCCTTCGACGTGCCGGCGCGCGCCTTCACGCCGCCGCCGCGCGTCACCTCGGCGGTGGCGCGGCTGATCCCGCGCGCCGAGCCGCTGGCGCCGGCGGACATGGCGACGCTGGAAGCCGTGACCCGGGCCGCGTTCGGCCAGCGCCGCAAGATGCTGCGCAGCGCGCTGCGATCGCTGGGCCGCGACCCCGCCCCGCTGCTACAGGCGGCCGGCATCGACCCGACCGCACGGGCGGAGGAGCTGGACGTGGCGGCGTTCTGCGCGCTGGCGCGGGCGGTCGCGGAGAAATAGGCCCGGCCGCCGCTACTCTCCCTGCTCCACCGGGTTGGCCAGCTCTCCGATGCCGTCGATTTCGACGCGCACCGTATCGCCCGGCTTGAGGAAGATGCCGCGCGGCCGGCCGACGCCCGACGGCGTGCCGGTGGAGATGACGTCGCCGGGATGCAGCGTCATGCGGCGGCTCAGGTACTCGATCTGCTCCGCCACGTTGAAGATAAGCTGCGAGATGGTCGAGTCCTGCATCTTTTCCTGGTTGACCCAGAGCCGGATGCCGAGCGCGGTGTGATCCGCGACCTGGCTGGCCGGCACGATCCAGGGCCCCATCGGCGCCGCGGATTCGAAATTCTTGTGGCCGAACCAGTCGACGCCGAAGCGCGGCCAGTCCGGCCGGGGGCCGAGATCGCGGGCGGAGACGTCGTTCATGATGGTATAGCCGGCGACGTATTCATGCGCGTGCTCCACCGGCACGTTTCGTGCGGCCTTGCCGATGACCACGGCGAACTCCGCCTCCCAGTCCACCTTCTGGGACACGCGGGGCAGCCGGATGGGGTCGCCGGGCCCAACCACGCAGTGCTGCGACTTGAGGAAGAAGTACGGCTGCTTCTGGCTCTTGTCGATGCCGGGATCGCCGCCCGCCATCTCCTTCGCGTGGTCCATGTAGTTGGCGCCGGCGCAGTAGATCGCCGGCGGATACAGCAGCGGCGCCAGCAGCTTCACCTCGGCCAGGTTCCAGCCCTCGCCGGCGGCAGCGGCGGCTTCGGCGCGCGCCGCCAGCAGCGGCTCCGCCGCGTCCCAGTCCCGGATCAGCGCGAGGGTCGATTCGGCGCTGTCGTTCACGTCGATCACCCGCCCGTCGACCAGCAGCCCCGGCCGGGCCACGCCCCGTTCGTCCGCATAGGTCAGCAGCTTGAACCCTGTCATCCCCGCGTTCCCTATTCCTTGAATTCCGGAAAGTGGGTTTCGGCGTAGAGCATCGAAGCCTGCCAGTCGCGGCTTTCCGAATTGTACTGGCCGATGCGGCCGAATTTCTTCGCCCGCGCCTCGCATACCTCGGGCGCCGGCATGATCAGCTCTCCCCCGCCCGCCAGCGCGCCGATCTGGGCGCGGCAGGCCAGCTCGAAGAAGTGATGATAGATATAGGCTTCGGCGAGGGTAGTGCCGCAGACCAGCGCACCGTGGTTCTCCAGGATCATCACCCACTTGTCGCCCAGCGTCGCCGCCATCTGGTCGCTGCCGTCGCGCGTCGTGTCGTCCTCGGTGTTCGTGTAATAGGCGATGCGGTTGTAGAAGCGCATCGCCTGCTGCGTCAGCGGCAGCAACCCGCGCTTCTGGGCGGAGACGGCGAGGTTGGCGGGGGTGTGGGTATGCACCGCGGAAACGATGTCCGGCCGCGCCGCCAGCACCGCCGCATGCACGTTATAGGCCGCCGGGCTCGCCTTGTAGGCGGACTCCATCACCTGGTTGCCCTCGACATCGTATTTCACGATGTTGGACGCGCAAACCTGCTCCATGAACAAATTGTCCGCCTTCACCAGGAAATGGTTCGGCTCGTCCGGAAGGCGCACCGAGATGTGGTTGTAGGTGAGATCGACGAAGGCGAACTGCGCCACCAGCCGGTGCGCCGCCGCCAGTTCGCAGCGAAGCTTCCATTCCGTCTCGCTCACCCGCTCGCGGACCGCGCCGCTGCCCTTTCGCTTCATCGGCTGAACGCTCATTCCTGTCTCCTTCTCTGTCTGCGGGCCGAACCCGTACAATAGCGCCCTATTGCCCGTCCTGCAGCCGCTTGACGAACTCCGTCATCCCGATCAGCCGGCGGCGGCGGAGGCGTTCGGCCGCGACGATGGCCTGCACCTGGGCGACGCTCTCCTTCAGGCTGCGGTTGACGACGATGTAGTCGTATTCCGGCCAGTGGCTCATCTCGTCGGACGCCTTGGCCATGCGCTGGGCGATGACCTCTTCCGAATCCTGCGCGCGGGTATGCAGCCGGCGGTCGAGCTCGTCATGCGACGGCGGCAGGATGAACACGCTGACCAGATCGTCGCGCGCCGATTCCTTGAGCTGCTGCGCCCCCTGCCAGTCGATGTCGAAGATCACGTCCCGCCCCTCGGACAGCGCCTGTTCGACCGGTGCGCGCGGGGTGCCGTAGTAGTTGCCGAACACCTTGGCGTGCTCCAGCAGTTCCTGCCTGTTGATCATCAGGTTGAACTCCGTCGCATCGACGAAGCGATAGTCCCGCCCCGCCACCTCTCCCGGCCGCTTCTTTCGGGTGGTCACGGACACCGACATTGTCACGTTGGAATCGCGGTCCAGCAGCTCGCGCGAGATCGCGGTCTTGCCCGCTCCCGACGGCGAGGACAGGACCAGCATCATGCCGCGGCGGGCAATGGCGGGATCGGACATGGCGGCTCCGGCTGCTATTCTGGCTATTCGACGTTCTGTATCTGCTCGCGCAGCTGCTCGACCGCGGCCTTGAGATCGAGTCCCACGCGGGTAAGCTCCAGCGACTGCGCCTTGGAGCAGAGCGTGTTGGCCTCGCGGTTGAATTCCTGGCACAGGAAGTCGAGCCGCCGCCCGACGGCATCGCCGGAATCGAGCAGCTCGCGCGCCGCTTCGACATGGGCGACCAGGCGGTCGATCTCCTCGCGCACGTCGCTCTTGGCGACCAGCAGAGCGACCTCCTGCGCAAGCCGCTCCTCGGATAGCCGCTGATCGGTCTCGAGCAGCGTCGAGACGGCCTCGCGCAGCCGCTCCTCGACCGCGGCGGGCTGGGACTCGCCGCAGGCGACGGCGCCGGCGGCGAGCTCGGCAATGCGCGCCAGATGCGCGGCGATCAGTATCTTCAGCCGCCCGCCCTCCTCGCCCCGCGCGACGGACAGCGCCGCCAGCGCGTCGATGCATCCGGCCGTCACCGCTTCGTCGAGGCGCGCGCGCTCTTCCTCGGTCTCTTCCGCTTCCACGGCTTCCAGCACGCCGCGCACGGCGAGCAGCCCGTCGATGCGCGGCGGGGCGGCCTCGATCCGGCCCGACAGCTCGCCGGCCAGTGCCAGCACCTGGTCCAGCACGTCGCGGTTGACGCGGAGCTGGGGCGGGCGCTCGGGCCGCGCGACGGTGAGCGAGAGGCTGACGCTGCCGCGCTTGAAACGGTCGGAGACAGCCTGGCGCAGCCCCGCCTCCAGCCGGTCGAACCCGGCCGGCATGCGCAGCCTGGTGTCGAGGTTGCGGGCATTCACGCTGCGCACCTCCCAGGACCAGCCATAGCCGCCCTGGACGCCTTCCGCCCGCGCGAAGCCCGTCATGCTGTTGATTGACACAGGGTTCCCCCGAAAATACCGTGCCGCACAACCACGGCGCGGGAAAGATATAGCAGGGGGGCCCGCCGGGGAAAACCGCCGACACCGCATCGGGCATCCGAGGAGAGCAGGGGAAATGACGATCAACGGCCTCGCGGCGCGTGCCGCGATTCTCGCCGGCGCGTTTCTGGCCGGCGCACCGGCCCAGGGCGAAACGCTGCTGGAGCGCGGCACCTATCTGATGCAGGGCGTCGTCGCCTGCGGCAACTGCCATACGCCGAAGGGCGGACCGATGGCCGACCGCGAGATGGCGGGCGGTTTCAAGTTCGACGAGAAGCCCTTCACGGCCTATGCCTCCAACATCACGCCGGACCGCGAGACCGGAATCGGCGGCTGGACGGACGCGCAGATCGTTGCGGCAATCCGCGAGGGCAAGCGGCCCGACGGCTCGATCATCGGCCCGCCGATGCCGACGGAGATGTATCGCGACCTGTCCGACCGGGACGCACAGGCGATCGTCGCCTATCTGCGCGGTGTGAAGCCGGTGCGCAACGCGGTGCCGAAATCGGCCTATCGCATCACGCTGCCGCCTGCCTGGGGTCCGCCGGTCGTCTCGGTGCCCGAGCCCGACCGCGGCGACAGGGTCGCCTATGGCCGCTATCTCGCCTTCGCCGGCCACTGCATGGAATGCCACACCCCGCTGTCCAGGGGCCGGCGGCAGTACGACACCATGATGGGCGCCGGAGGGTTCGAGATCGGGGGACCGTGGGGCGTCAGCATATCCGCCAACCTGACGCCCGACACCGAGACCGGGCTCGGCAGATGGACCGACGCCCAGATCAAGGCGGCGATCGCGGCCGGGGTGCGGCCGGACGGCACGAAGCTGGCGCCGCCGATGCCGTTCGACTTCTACCGAAATGTCTCCGAGCGGGATCTCGACGCGCTGGTCGCCTATCTGCGGTCGCTGAAGCCGGTCCGCCACGCGGCGCGTTGAGGCAGGAGGCGGCGGCTTGAACGCCCCCCGCTCCATCCTCATCACCGGGGCATCCAGCGGCATCGGCGAGGCGCTGGCGCGGCTCTACGCCGCGCCGGGGGTCACGCTGTCGCTGTCGGGGCGCGATCCCGCACGGCTTCAGGCGGCGGCCGGATCCTGCCGCGCCGCCGGCGCGGAGGTCGATGCGCGGATTCTCGACGTGGCCGATGCGGACGCGATGACGGCGTGGATCGAGGCGCGGGACGACGCGCAGCCGCTCGACCTGGCGATCGCCAATGCCGGCGTCTCCGCCGGGCGTGCCGGGGGCGGCGACGACGCCGTGCGGCGCATCTTTGCCGTCAATGTCGGCGGGGTGGTGAACACCGCGCTGCCGGCGCTGGCGCGAATGCGGACGCGCGGGCGCGGGCAGATCGCGCTGATGAGCTCGCTGGCCGCGTTCCAGGGCGTTCCCACCGCGCCGGCTTATGCCGCCTCGAAGACGGCCGTGCGGGCCTGGGGCGAAGGGATGGCGATGCGCTGCGCCGAGGACGGCATCGGCCTTTCGGTCATCTTCCCCGGCTTCGTGGTCAGCCGCATCACGGCCGATAACCCGTTCCCGATGCCGATGCTGATGGACGCCGACCGCGCCGCCCGCATCATCCGGCGCGGCCTGGAAAAGGGCCGTGCGCGGATCGCGTTTCCGCTGCCGATGTATCTCGGCGCCCGGCTGGCAGGCGCGCTGCCCGGCTGGGCCCTCGACCCGCTGGTCCGTCGCGTCCCCCGCAAGGAATAGCGAGAGAGGGCTACTCCGCCTTGCGTTCGATGACGTGAACGTCGCGCTGCGGGAACGGGATGGTGAGCCCGGCCTCCTCGATCCGCAGCTTGATCCTGCGGTTCATGTCGAACAGCACCGGCCAGTAATCCGACGCGTTGACCCAGGCGCGCAGGTTGACGTTCACCGAGCTGTCGGCGAGCGCCATGACCATCGTCTGCGGTGCGGGTTCCGGCAGCAGACGCGACTCTTCCGCCAGCGTGGCGCTGGCGATTTCCAGTGCCTTGTCGATATCGTCGCCGTAGGACACACCGACGAGGACGTCCACCCGCCGCGTCGGATTGCGGCTGTAGTTCTTGATCGACCGGTTGAGCAGCATCGAGTTGGGGACGTGCATGAAGACGCCGTCGGCCGTCCGCATCTGCGTGGCGAACAGCCCGATCTCGGCCACCGTGCCGCCGAGTCCGTCCGCGTCGATATATTCGCCGGCACGGAATGGCCGCAGGAACAGCAGCATCAGCCCGGCGGCGACGTTGGACAGAGTGCCCTGCAGCGCCAGCCCGATGGCGAGCCCGATGGTGCCGAGCGCGGCGATTAGGCTGGCCGTCTGCACCCCGAACTGGGCCAGCACGGCGACGAGCACGAAGATCAGGATCGCGTAGCGGACCGTGTTGGCGATGAACGGCTTGACCGTCTCGTCCAGCTTTCCGCTGCGGTCCAGGGCGCGCCGCGTGGCGCCCTTCGCCCAGCCGGCAACGATAAAGCCGGCGACGAGAATGGCCAGCGCGCCGAGCAGGTCCATCCCGGCGACGAGGCCGAAGTCAATGAGCTGTTGCATCCAGTCCCGGGTTTGTTTGTCCATCGGTCTTTCTCTGCCGTTCACGCATGGGAATCGGGTCCCGCCCCGCTGCCGTAACCGGCCGAAGGGCCGGGTTGACGCCGGAGCACCCGATAGCTGTATATCGTATAACCCAAAACGACCGGCAGTACCGCCACGACGCCGACCAGCAGGAAGCGCAGCGACGACGGGTCCGCCGCCGCCCCGGTGACCGTCATCGAGGGCGGGACGATCTGCGGGTAGAGGCTGATCCCCAGCCCGAGGAACGACAGCAGGAACAGGGCGACGGCGAACAGGAACGGCGCGTTGCGGGCGCCGCTGCGCAGGCTCCGCACCAGGCCCAGCGCGGCCAGCGCGGTCACCACCGGCACCGGCGACAGCAGCAGGACGTTGGGGATCGAGAACCAGCGGGCGGCGATGCGCGCATCCGCGAGCGGCGTCCACACGCTGACGACGGCGATCGCCGCCAGCACGCCGCCGAGCGCGGGAAGCGCCGCGCGGCGGGCCCAGCCCTGCACCTCGCCCTCGAGAGTCATCACCGACCAGGTCGCCCCCAGCAGCGCGTAGCCGCAGACCAGCGCCGCGCCGCACAGCAGCGGGAACGGGCCGAACCAGTCGAACGGCCCGCCGGCATAGGCGCCGTCCCGCACCGGGATCCCCTCGATCAGCCCGCCGAGGGCGATCCCCTGGGCCAGGGTCGCGACCACGGAGCCGATGTGGAACCCGTGCGCCCAGAACCGGCCGCCGCCTCGCCCGTGCGGGCGGAACTCGAATGCGACCCCGCGGAAGATCAGCGCCACCAGCATCAGCACCAGCGGCAGGTAGAAGGCAGGCAGAACCACCGCATAGGCGGGGGGAAACGCCGCGAACAGCACCACGCCGCCCATCACCAGCCAAGTCTCGTTGCCGTCCCAGACCGGGGCGACCGATTCCATCATCGCGTCGCGCGCCTCCTCCCCCGGCGCGAAGGGAAACAGGATTCCGATGCCGAGATCGAACCCGTCGAGCACGACGTAGAGCGCCACCGAGAAGGCGAGGATGCCGGCGAAGATATGCGGCAGATACGGGTCCATGCGCCTAGTACCCTCCGGATGCCTCATCCGGCCCCGCGCGCAGCACGCGGACCATGTAGGTGCACCCCGCCGCCAGAATGACGACGTAGGCCAATGAGAACAGGGCCAGCGAGGCCGCGACGCTTCCGCCCGGCACCGGTGAGACCCCTTCATGCGTCCGCATCAGGCCGTTGACGAGCCAGGGCTGCCGGCCGGCCTCGGCGGTGACCCAGCCGGCCAGCACGGCGACGAAACCGGCCGGGATGCCCAGCGTCATCAGCCGGTGGAACCAGCGCGCCTCAAACAGCCGGCCGCGCACCCACAGCACGACCCCTGTCGCGGCGGCGAAGATCATGAACAGTCCGATCCCGACCATGAGGCGGAAGGACCAGAACACCAGCGGCACGTAAGGCCGGTTTTCCGGGGGGAACGCATCCAGCCCGGTCACCACGGCGTCGGCGGAATGGCCTATGATCAGGCTGCCGAGCCCGGGCACGGCGACTTCGGCCCGGTTGCGCTCGGCCGCCATGTCGGGCAGCGCGAACAGGATCAGGGGCATCGGGCCCGTCTTCCAGTGTGCCTCGATGGCCGCCAGCTTCGCCGGCTGGTGATCGCGCACGTTGAGCCCGTGCAGATCCCCGATCACGAGCTGCGCCGGGGCAAGGAGAGCGATCATCGGCAGGGCCGATTTCATCATGATGCGGCCGCAATCCGCGAACGCGCCGCCGCGCAGCAGGTACCACGCCCCCACCCCGCCGACCACGAAGGCGCCGGTGAGATAGGCGGCGGCCAGCATATGGGCCAGGCGGTAGGGAAAGGACGGGTTGAACACGACCGCGAACCAGTCCCCCGGCACGAACACGCCGTCCCGCATGACATGGCCCGCCGGGGTATGCATCCAGCTGTTAGCCGAAAGGATCCAGAACGCGGAGAGCATGGTGCCGAAGGCGACCATGCAGGTGGCGAAGAAGATCATTCCACGCGGCACGCGGCCGCGCCCGAACAGCATGATGCCGAGAAACGAGCCTTCGAGAAAGAACGCGGTCAGCACCTCGTAGGACAGCAGAGGGCCGAGCACCGGGCCGGTCCGGCGCGAGAACTCGCTCCAGTTCGTCCCGAACTCGTAGGACAGCACCACCCCCGACACCACCCCCATGCCGAAGCCGATGGCGAACACCTTGGTCCACATCGCGATCAGCCCGCCGAGCACGGGATCGTCCGAGCGCATCCAGCGATATTCGAGTATCGCCAGCCAGCCGGCGAGACCGATGGTCAGCGTCGGGAACAGGATATGCACGCCGATGGTGACGGCGAATTGCACGCGCGCCAGAAGCAGCGCATCGAAGGGCTCCATCGCTCCTTCCTCATGGCGGCGGGCCTTGGGCGCCGGCCGAGACGCCAACTCGTCTACTATGTAGCCCGCGGACGCGAAATTCAACGGGACGGGGGATGCGCGCCCGTTTCCGGGCCCTGTTTCGCCCGTTCGCGCAGCAGGTGCCGCCAGCGGGCGACATTCCGGTTGTGATCGGCCAGCGTGCGGGCGAAGACATGGCCGCCTTCGCCGTCGGCGACGAAGTAAAGCGCCTCGGTCTCGGCCGGCTGCACGGCGGCCTGCAGCGAGGCGCGGCCCGGCGTGGCGATCGGCCCCGGCGGCAGCCCGGCAATGACATAGGTGTTGTAGGGGGTGGCCCGGGCGAGATCGTCGCGGGTCAGCGGCCGGTCCGGCGCGGCGCCGCCCACGGACAGCCCGTAGGCCACGGTGGGATCGGATTGCAGCCGCATCCCCCGCCGCAGCCGGTTGTGGAAGACCCCGGACACCAGCGCGCGCTCCGACGGAACGCCGGTCTCCTTCTCGATGATCGAGGCGAGGACCCGCGCATCCTCGGCCGACCCGATGGCGATCCTCGCGTCCCGCCCGGCCCAGGCGAGCGCCAGCGCCTTGTCCATCGACTCGTGCATCCGCTTCACCAGCGCCGCGCGGGAATCGCCGTATTCATAGAAATAGGTTTCGGGCAGCAGCCGGCCCTCGCCGATGCCGGACGCGGCGACCGGTCCCTCCAGCCCGTCGGCGGCGGCGACCAGCGCCAACGTCTGTGCCGTCGTCAGGCCCTCGGCCACGGTCAGGCGGCGCTTGACCGTGTCGCCGGACGCGATGAGCCTGGCGGCGGCGCGGGGCGAGACGCGGGCGGGGAAGCGGAATTCGCCCGCGCGCAGCGCCCGGTCGACGCCATCCACCCGCGCGCCGAAGCGGAACGGCAGCGTCTGGTCCAGGACCCCTGCACCGCGGAGCAGCGCGGCGATCTCCGCCACGCCGGCGCCCTTGGGAATGATGACAATGCGGGGTTCGGTCAGCGGCCCGGCGCCGGTATACCGGTCCCAGCCCCACAGAGCGACAGCCGCCAGGGCGAGCGCGGCGACCAGCAGCGCCGGCAGGACAATGCGGACGGCGACCCGTCCCATGCGGTCACGCGAAGGCGCTGAAGACCAGCGACGCGTTGGTTCCGCCGAAGCCGAACGAGTTGGACAGCACCGTGCGGATCGGACGTTCCTTCGCCTCGTGCGGCACCAGGTCGATGTCGCAACCTTCGGACGGGTTGTCGAGGTTGAGCGTGGGCGGCGCGACGCCGTCATTGATGGCGAGGATGGAAAAGACCGCTTCCACCGCGCCGGCAGCGCCGAGCAGGTGCCCGACGGCGGACTTGGTGGAGGACATGGACAGCTTGTAGGCGTGATCGCCGAACAGCCGCTTCACCGCGGCCAGCTCGATCTCGTCGCCCATCGGGGTGGAGGTGCCGTGCGCGTTGACGTAGTCGATGTCCTCGACATTGACGCCGGCGCGCTTGAGCGCCGCCCGCATGGCGCGGAACCCGCCATTGCCGTCGGGCGCGGGCGCGGTCATGTGGTAGGCGTCGCCGGACAGGCCGTAGCCGATGATCTCGCCGTAGATCCTGGCGCCGCGCGCCTTGGCGTGCTCCAGCTCCTCCAGCACCAGCACCCCGGCGCCCTCGCCCATGACGAAGCCGTCGCGATCCCGGTCCCAGGGCCGCGAGGCGGCGGCGGGGCGGTCGTTGAACCCGGTCGAGAGCGCGCGGGACGCATGAAACCCGGCGATGCCGAGCCGGCAGATCGCCGCTTCCGCCCCGCCGGCGACCATCACGTCGGCGTCGTCAAACTGGATCAGCCGCGCCGCGTCGCCGATGGAATGCGCGCCCGTGGCGCAGGCGGTCACCGCGGAATGGTTCGGCCCCTTGAAGCCGAAGCGGATGGAGACATGGCCCGAGGCCAGGTTGATCAGCGTGGAGGCGATGAAGAACGGCGAGACGCGCCTCGGTCCGCGGTCGTGCAGGGTGACCGACGCATCGTAGATGCCGGGCAGGCCGCCGATGCCGGAGCCGATCATCACCCCGGTGCGTTCGAGCGATTCCTCGTCCTCCGGCTCCCATCCGGCGTCCCGAACCGCCTCGGACGCCGCCGCGATGGCATAGACGATGAAATCGTCCATCTTGCGGCGTTCCTTGGGTTCGATCCAGTCGTCGATGTTGAACAGCCCGGAGGACGCGTCGCCCTGCGGCACCTGGGCGCCGATGGTAACGGGCAGATCGGACGTATCGAAGGACTGGATCGAGCGAATCCCGGATTCGCCCGCAATCAGCCTTTGCCAGTTCGCTTTGATGCCGGCGCCAAGGGGGGAAACAATCCCCATGCCGGTTACGACGACGCGTTTCATGCGTTCCGATGCTCGCCGGCTATCGGCCAGGACGCACGGCCCCGGGCCGGACGTCCGGCCGTATGGAAAATCAGTCGCCCGCGTGTTCGTCGATAAATGTGATCGCGTCCTTCACGGTCAGAATCTTTTCGGCAGCATCGTCCGGAATTTCGCATCCGAACTCTTCCTCGAACGCCATCACCAGCTCGACGGTATCGAGGCTGTCAGCGCCCAGATCATCGATGAAGCTGGCGTTGTCGGTCACTTTCGATTCCTCAACTCCCAAATGCTCGACGACAATCTTTTTCACACGCTCAGCAGTATCGCTCATGCCAGCTACCCTTTAATCCGATTACGAAAGCCCTGAAAGGCCGTTGAGAACAGGGCCTCACCGCCCCCCTCCAGTCAATGCCGGCGTTGTCTACCACGCTTCCCCGCTCCGTTCCACCGGGGTTTCGCATGGCCCGCCGCCTGCCTGCCCGCCCCGCCGAAATGGCGGAAACGGGCTATATCATCGCCATTCCCCCGTTTACATGCAAGCTCTGACCCGTCACATATCCGGCCTCCTCGCTGGCGAGGAAGACCACGCATCCGGCTACGTCTTCCGGCGTTCCGAAGCGCCCGGTGGGAATGCGCCCCAGGAGCGCCGCCTTCTGGTCCTCGCCAAGCGATTCGGTCATCGCGGTGGTGATGAAGCCCGGTGCGACGCAGTTGACGGTGATGCCGCGCGAGCCGACCTCGGCCGCCAGCGCCTTGGTCATGCCCGCGATCCCCGCCTTGGAGGCCGCATAGTTCGCCTGGCCCGGATTGCCGGTGGACCCGACGACCGAGGTGATCGAGACGATGCGGCCCCAACGCGCCCGCATCATGCCCCGCAGCGCGGCGCGGGTGAGCCGGAACGCGGCCGTCATGTTGACCGCGATCACCTCGTCCCAGTCCTCGTTCTTCATGCGCATGGCCAGCGTGTCGCGGGTGAGGCCCGCATTGTTGACCAGAATGTCGACCGAACCCATCGCCGCCTCGGCCTGCTTCACCAGCGTTTCCGCCGCACCGGCGGCGGCGAGATCGGCCTCCACCGCATGGACGCGGTCGCCCAGCGCGGCCGCCAGCGCTGACAGCGCGTCCGCCCGGCGCCCGGTCAGCGTCACCGTCGCGCCCCGGGCATGCAGCGACCGGGCGATGGCTCCGCCGATGCCGCCGCTGGCGCCGGTCACCAGCGCGTTGCGTCCCGTCAGATCGAACATGTTGCCTCCCGTTGTCTTCAGAGCCGGGCCAGAAACGCCTCGACGCCTTCCGGATCGCCGACGGCGACCGAGCCCAGATCGCGGTCGATGCGCCGAGTCAGGCCGGACAGCACCTTGCCGGCGCCGATCTCCACGATCGTCTCCGCCCCCTGCGCCTTCATCGCCAGCACGCATTCGCG